>NZ_JAODYT010000025.1:0-61996 GCF_029834875.1 Pseudomonas sp. GD04158
GGCGAACTGCAGCGGGCGCAGATCATCGAAGCCGAAGACGCCGGTGCAACGCGCCATGCGGCCGTTGACCCAGGCCAGCAGGCGAGTCCGCGGGGCGTTGGCAGCCCTCTGCACCTGATTGCGCGCTACCCGCTGCTGGCGAGTCAGGGCCGCAGGCTCGGCGCCCTGTACCTGCTCGACGAACGACCGCACGAACTGGACGCCGGCCAGCGCCAGGCGCTGCAGGACTTCGCCACCCTGGCGCTCGAGCTGCTGGCGCGGGAGGCGGACGAAGCCCGGCAGCGCCATGAGATCGCGGCCCTGCGCGATAGCGAGCGGCGCATGGCGCTGGCCATCGCCGGCAGCGGAACCGGCATCTGGGACCGCAACGTCGCCACCGGCGAGATTCATTACTCCAGCGGCTGGAAGGCGCTGCTGGGTTACGCCGAGCATGAGGTCGGCAATCGCATCGAAGAGAGCTACACGCGGGTGCATCCCGCCGATCTGGAGTACGTCAAGGCGACCATCCAGGCGCATCTGGATCAACGTACCGCGGCCTACGAAGTCGAGCATCGCCTGCGCTGTCGCGATGGCCAGTACAAATGGGTGTGCAGCCGCGGCAAGGTGGTCGAGCGCGACAGCCAGGGCAGGCCGCTGCGCATGATCGGCACCACTACCGACATCACCGCCATGCGCATGCTGGCCGAGCGGGTGCGGCAGACCGCGGACCTGATGACCGATCTGACCAACGAAGTTCCCGGCATGGTCTTCCAGTATCGGCGTGCGGCCAGCGGCGAGTCGTGCTTCACCTATGTCAGCGCCGGTGCCCAGGCCATCTGTGGGCTGAGCGCCGCGCAGCTGATGGAGGATGCCCAGGCGCTGACGGCCATCGTCCATCCCGAGGATCGCCGAGCCTTTATCGAGTCCTTCGAACACTGCGCCGAACGACTGTCGCCCTGGCACCTGGAGTTTCGCGTGCAAGCGCCGGGGCGCGACATCGCCTGGTGTCAGGGCGAGGCCCGCCCGCGGCGCCAGGACGATGGCAGCGTGCTCTGGCACGGGTTCATGACCGACATCACCGCGCGCAAGCAGATCGAAGGCGAGCTGCAGGCTCTGGCCACCACCGACTTTCTCACCCAACTGGCCAACCGCCGGCACTTCATGGCCCAGCTCGAAGCCGTACTCGCGCGCCTGCAGCGCAGCCCAGGGCAGAGCGCGGCCATCCTGATGTTCGACCTGGACCATTTCAAAGCCATCAACGACCGCTGGGGCCACGACGTGGGCGACCAGGCGCTGCGCCACTTCGCGGCCATCCTGCGTGGCCAGTTGCGCAAGACCGACACGGCCGGACGCCTGGGGGGCGAAGAATTCGCCGTGGTACTCAGCGAAGCCGATCTGCCAAAGGCCATGCAGTTCGCCACGCGCGTCCAGGGCGAACTGGCCAGAACGCCGATCCTGCATGACGGTGAGCAGATCTTCCTCGCCGTCAGCGTCGGCATCTCATCGCTGAGTAGCTGCGACGCCAGCGTCGAAGCCGCCCTGTCGCGCAGCGATATGGCCCTGTATTGCGCCAAGCGCGGCGGGCGCAATCGCATCGAGCATCACTGAGCTCAGGCCGCCGCGCCCTCATCGCTGCGCGCGAAGTGCGCCGACAGGCTTTACGCTGCCTGCAATGCCTGGCTCAGCGCTTCGTTGAAGGCTGGCAGATCGTCCGGGGTGCGCGAGGTGATCAACTTCCAGTTCTGCCCGGGGCAAACCTTGACCTGGGCATCCACCCAATCGGCGCCGGCGTTCACCAGGTCGGTGCGCACGCTGGAGTAGGAGGTCAGCGCCTTGCCGGACACCACTCCGGCATCGATCAGCAGCCAGGGGCCATGGCAGATCGCGGCCACCGTCTTGCTCGCTTGGCGAAACTCCTGCACCAGGCGCTGGGCATCGCTGTCCTGACGCAGGGTGTCGGCATTCACCGTACCCCCGGGGATCACCAGCAGGTCGTAGTCCGCCGCGCTCAGGCCCTTGAGCTGGGTGTCGGACTGCACGGTAACGTCCTTCTCGCTGTCCTTCAGCCAGGTCTCGGCCTCGCCACCCTTGACGCTGGCATGGGTGACGCTTGCGCCCTGATCCTTCAATGCCTGCATCGGCTTGAGCAACTCGTCGCGCTCGATGCCGCTGTTGGCAGTGATGAACAGCACCTTCTTGCCTTGCAGATTCGAACTCATGGGAAATACCTCCGCTGATGCGCCGTTGGGCGCAGTGATTGATCGCGTTCGCGAACGCGGCATGCATCAGGGTTGAGGGGTGGGGCGCGCAGAAGTTCGAACTGATTGGCCGCTAGTCGCATCGCTGGGGCTGCTCGTACGGCATTGGCACCGGGTCTTCAGCGGGCTGGCGTGCCAAGCCCCGGCAGGGCAGGTTCACAGATGGGCGGAGGGTAACTGCAACCAGAGGGAGAACACCCCCAGCGCGGCCCAGAACACGATGAACAGCCAGGGCGAACGCAGAAAGAACAGCAGGGACTTGTAGGTGCTTTCACGGCTCGCCTCCTGCTCGCTGAACAGTGGCGAGTCGTCATAGGCATGGCCGAACTTGGGGTCACTGCGCAGCAGCTGCTCCTGCTTGTAGTGCCAGTGCTCGACGATGGTGGCGGAGGCCCTGATGCCCGGCCAGGCGTGCAGTGAGTTGATGATGCCCAGCAGCGTCAGCATGGCGGGGACCACCAGGGTGAACACTGCACCCCAGTTTTCGTTGGAGTTGGCCATGGACGAGGCGTAGGCGATCACCAGAAACGACTGCGCCGTCAGATAGGCATTGGTGCGCCCGGCGAGCAGACTCGTTTCGTACTGAATTTCCCGTCGATAGAAATCGAGCCGCTCCTTCGGCGTGCCGAAAATCAGCAATTCCGCCTGCTCCTCGCGCGGCGCGCCATGGGTTTCAGTGGTAATGATTCGCGAGGTTTTCATCGCCTTTGCTCGACTGTAGGTGGGCTTTGCCGCTCGGCCAGCGGCTGCCAGGGGAATGAGGCTTTAGACTGCGGGCCTTGCGGTCATTCACTGTTTTTCTCCCGTGAACGTGCCCAGGTGCAGGTGACAAGATGCGCAAGCCGGCGGACAAGCGACGCCCACCCGGCTTTGCAGGGCTGCTCCAGCTGCAGCTCCGAGCGCCTGGTCTGATGCCCGCCACCGGGCGACAAACACATCAACGTGTCTCGGATTTTTTGCTGCGCCTTCGCAATGGCATCTAGCGCGTGCGCGCAGGGGGAGATTGACGGTGAATTAAGTTTCGGAGTGTCAGAAAGCTGAAGTTCCAACACCCGGTAAAAGCTCTGGCCGCGTAATAGCGAATAGCTAGTTCGCCAGTTTTCGTCAGCGCAGTTGATCTTTCCAGGTAACGATGGAATTGCAGTCCACACGATAGCCTTATGCCGGCTATTGCATTTTGCACGCCAGTTCTAAGCTCGCAGCCCCTGGCCACCCTAGAAAATTCAACGGCTTACAACTCAGAAACTCTTGGCATACATCCTGCCCTATGAGCTCACACTAATCGCGATGGAGTTCAAATGTCATGGATCACGTCATTCGTTACCTGAGCAAACAATTGCCTGGGCACGAGGTTGCGCTCAAGTCGCGCCCCGACGGGAAGTTATTGATGTCACTTAGCCAGAATGGCAAGAGCATTTACATGAAGGTTTTTGATCCCTGCACCTTGATGCGAGAGAAGGATTTGAGTTCGATAGTTTATGAATTCAAACTCAACCAGAAGATAATCAAGGGAAATGTTCATCGGGAAGATATTGGCAATCAGCTACTCCAATATTCCCTTCCCACCTTTAGCGGTAGCCCGATCAATCCCACCGCGGCCAAGATGCTTTGGAAGAAACGCCAGGCGATGCCTTGCGCAACCCGCTAGAGCCCGGTTTCCATCATCAAGGAACTCCGTGACGCCAGACCGGCTTTGCATGGAAGTGTCGGGCTGGCGTCAGGCACACAACGTATCGACCACATTCAATCCCGCCCCGGATCGCGGTAGGCGCTCGGCGTTATGCCCACTTCGCGGCGAAAGACCTGCGAGAAATGGCTGGCGCTCGAGTAGCCCACCTCCATTCCGATATCGATCACGCTGCGGTCGGTTTCCAGCAGCAGTTGCCGGGCACGTGCCATGCGCAGGCGAATGAAGTAGTGCGACGGCGACAGCCCGGTGGCGCGTTTGAACAGCCGGCTGAAGTGGTATTCGCTCAGTTGTGCGGCTTGCGCGAGGCTGGACAGGGAAAAGTCTTGCGCCAGATGCTGGTTCATCAGGTCGACGACGCGCCTCAGTTTGTAGGCCTGCAGGGCGTTGCTGCGTCTGCCTGTGGCCGGTGGGGCGCGATAGGTTCGCACCAGATGAATCGCCAGCGCCTGGGCCAGGCTGTGCACGAGCAGCTGACTCGGCGTGCGGCTGCCGGTGAGCTCCGTACGCAACTGTTCGAGCAGCATGCGTACCCAGTCGTCACGGCCACCGGAGACGTCGACGAAGCTTACCGTCCCGGCCTGTTGCAGCCCCAGGTCGTGCGCGGCGCGGTCGATCAGCGTAGGCGCGAGATACAGATGCATCACTTCGAAGCTGTCGCCCGCTCTGGTTTGCCAGCGCATTTCATAGGGTTGCGTGGTGCTGGTGAGGAAGAAGTCGCCAACGCGCACCTCGGTTTGCTCCCATTCGCCGCCCGCCACGCGCTCTTCGACGATGGCCGACCCTGCCAGCACCATCACCAGCAGCGGTTCGGCCACCGCCGGCACAAGGATCGGCTCGGCGATGCTGCGGTGCGTGAACAGGTGCAGCACCACGTCCTGCGCGGCAGGCGGCTGGGGCTGTGCCGGGCGGCCATCCGGCATGTATTGCCACATGGCCTCGGCCGGAATCCGCAGGGCGTCAGTAGAGGCGACAGGTTCGGATTGGCTCACCAGCAAGGCTTCCATCAATGGTGCCCGGTATCAGGGCGGCGCTGGACAGGTTAGCGCAAGGGCGCCGGGCATGTCTCAGCGGCTGCTCAGGCGGATTGAGCGCAAGATCGCGACAGCCAGCGCAAGGCGGCGAAAGCCCGCCATGGCCAATCGGGAGAGGATGAAGCCGTCTTCGAACGCACCCCACGGGGTTGCATGCAGACGAAGGTTTCGTTTCGCCCAATTGAGGAGTAGTCACCATGGCTGACATCAAGAACATCATCACCCAGGAAGTCGAGGGCAAGGTTGCCCTGGTTACCGGCGCCGCCAGCGGTATCGGCAAGGCCACCGCGCTGTTGCTGCATGCGCGCGGGGCCAAGGTCATCGCGGAGGACATCGATCCCGCCGTGGAGGAACTGGCCCAGCCGGGGCTGGCGCCCCTGGTGGCCGACATCACCGCGGACGGAGCCGCCGAGCGCGCGGTGGCTTTGGCAGTCGAACAGTTCGGTCGGCTCGACATCCTGGTGAACAACGCGGGCATCATCATCAACAAGGCGGTGGTGGACATGACCCGGCAGGATTGGGAACGCATCCAGGCCGTCAACGCCACCGCGGCGTTTCTGCATTGCCGCGAAGCGATGAAGGCGATGATGCCGAACAAGTCCGGCGCCATCGTCAATATCGCCTCCTACGCGTCGTACTTCGCCTTTCCCACCATCGCGGCCTACGCCGCTTCCAAGGGAGCGCTGGCCCAGCTCACCCGTGCGCTGGCGCTCGAGGCCATCGAGCATGGCATTCGGGTAAACGCCGTCGGTTCGGGAGATGTGGTGACCAACATCCTCAACGATGTGGTGGAGGACGGCCCGGCCTTCCTGGCCCAGCACGGCGAGGCCGCGCCGATCGGCCGTGCGGCTCAGCCGCAGGAGATTGCCGAGGTAGTGGCATTCCTCGCCTCCGAGCGGGCCAGCTTTATGGTTGGCGCGGTGGTCATGGCCGATGGCGGCATGACGGTGACGGCCGGCTGACCGGCAATGGGATGCGTTTGCGCCCAGGGCATCTGGCGCAAATGCATCGCTTGTGGCGCATGAGAGGCAGAGGAAAAGAACCTGCCTGCCGGACTGTCACTGCGGCAGCTGAACCGTCTTTTTCCGGCTGCCAAACAGATTCCAGCTGGCGACGAACAGTGCCGCCACCAGCGGGCCGATCACGAAACCGTTGAGGCCCAGCAGGGCCAGGCCGCCGAGGGTGGAGGTCAGGATCAGGTAGTCGGGCATGCGCGTGTCCTTGCCGACCAGGATGGGGCGCAGGATGTTGTCCACCAGGCTGATCACCAGCACGCCGAATACGCTCAGCGTGACCCCTTGCCAGACGCTGCCGCTGAGCAGCAGGTAGGCGGCCATCGGCGCCCATACCAGGCCGGCGCCGACTGCCGGCAGCAGGGACAGAAAGGCCATCAGCGCTCCCCACAGCAGCGGGCTGGGCAGGCCCAGCACCCAAAGGATCAGGCCGCCGAGGGCGCCCTGGACGGCCGCCACGACGATATTGCCTTTCACTGTGGCGCGTACCACACGGGTGAACTTGATCTGCAGGCGGCGCTTGGTGGTGTCCCCCAGCGGCACCGCGGTGCGGACGTCGCGCGCCAGGGTCCGACCATCGCGCAGCAGGAAGAACAGCAGGTACAGCATGATGAAGAAGCCGATGAGAAACTCGAAAGTCATCTGGCCGATGACGAACACCTTGGTCGCCAGGTACTGACTGCCGGCCATGGCGCCCTTGGAGATCTGCTCGCGCAGGCCTTCGAGGTTGCTCATGCCGAAGCGGTGGAGCTGGTCCTGCATGAACGGCGGCAGCATTTCGATGGTGTTGGTGACGTAGGCACCGATATCCAGTTCCCCCGATTCCAGGCGCTGGTAGAGGCTGGTGCCTTCGGCCACCACCGCCGAGATGACGAAGATCACCGGCAGAATCGCCACCAGCAGGCAGACGATCAGCGTCAGCAGCGCCGACAGGTTGCCTCTGCCGCCGAAGCGGCGGGCCAGGCGCTGTTGCAGCGGCGCGAACACCACGGCCAGCACGATGGCCCAGAACACGGCGCCATAGAAGGGCAGCAGTATCCAGAAGAAGGCGATGGTCACCAGGGCGAGCAGCAGGATGAAGGCTTTGTGTTCGACGGATGGGCTGGGCATGGTCGGTTCGCAGGGTTGGCTCATGCCTGTTAGTCCCCCGTGCCGCGAACAAAGTGCGGAAAAGTTGCCCTGCCTTCAGAGTGGAGGGGCTTGACAGCTCTGGGATACTGGATGAAACGCCGCGCTCGGCGCGGCCGTCCTCAAACTGCAAAGGAAGGTGCTGCATGACCGAAGAAGAACTCAAGGCGCTGTTCGATCAACAGGCCGCAGGCTACGACAAACAGTGGGCGGGTATGGCGCCCATCCGCAATACCCTGTACTTCCTGCTCGATTCGCTGTTCGTCGGCCTGCCGCAAGAGGCGCGGATTCTCTGCGTCGGTGCCGGTACCGGAGCGGAGATCGCCCATCTGGCCGAGCGCTTCCCCAACTGGCGCTTCACCGCCCTCGATCCCTCTGGCGCGATGCTGGACGTGTGCCGCCAGCGCGCACGGCAAGGCGGCTTCCTCGACCGTTGCGATTTTCATCAGGGCTATCTCGAAACGCTGGAGGCAGGTCAGGCCTATGACGGCGCCACCTGCTTTCTGGTGTCGCAGTTCTTCACCGACGCACAGGCGCGTACCGGCTTCTTCCGGCAGATCGCGCAGCGGCTGAAGCCTGGCGGGCTGCTGGCCAACGCGGACCTCGCGGCCGACACTCGGTCGCCTGCCTACGAACGGCTGCTGCACAGCTGGATGACCCTGATGTCTTCGGCCGGCGTCGACCCGCAGATGCTGGAGCGGGCACGTGCGGCCTATGCCACGGACGTGGCAGTGCTGCCGGCGCAGCAGGTGGCCGACATCATCCAGGCGGCCGGTTTTGCGGCGCCGGTGCAGTTTTTCCAGGCCGGGCTGATGCATGCCTGGATCTGCTGGGCCGATGGTGCGGGCGAGGCGTAGCGCGCGGCGCTAGCCTTCGAAGCGCTGGCTCTCGTCACGATCCCGTTGATAGTGACGCTGCAAGGGGAAAGGCGGCAGCCAGGCCTCGCGGCGGATGGTCCACAGCTCGTAGGTGGGGGCGAACTGGTCGGGGGCGTCCAGCGTGCCGAGGTTCACTTCGATCTCGTCCGCCGTGCGCCCGAACACCGATGAGCCGCAGTGCGGGCAGAAGTGCCGGCCGGCGTAGTGAGCGGTTTCGCCCTCGATCTTTACCGCGCTCTGCGGAAAGATCGCCGAGGCATGGAAGAGGGCGCCGTGGTGCTTGCGACAATCCATGCAGTGGCAGACGCCAACCCGGTAGGGCTGGCCGGTGGCTTCGAGGCGTATCTGGCCGCAAAGGCAGCCGCCGGTGACCTGGGACATGGCGTTGTTCTCCCGTTTCGCGTTGAGCAGTTGAACATAGCAGGGGACTGGCCAGTGTTCAGGTGAACGACTTTCCCATGGTTGCGGTGGTTTGCCTGTCGGGCAGCTACGCTTGGCTGGTACGGAGCCGGCTGGCGGCGCCTATCTTCTTTATCGGCACAGGGATGCGTGATGAAACCTTTGCACATTCTTCTGGCGTTGGGCTTTGCCTGGCTGCCCGGCTGCGGCCATGGCGTTTCCGAGCGGGTGATCCATGAGCAGGGCGGCGACTGGTCGATCCGCCAGGTGACGCAGCAGCATGCGTCCATCGGCCCGCGCACGCACTACCGCCTCTACTACCGGGGCGAGCTGGTGCGCTTCGCGCCTCCGCTGGTGCGGCGGGAAACGGTCGAGCTGCTCTCGGTGGGGCACTTCAACCCCGGGGTATCTCCCTATCCGGACCTGATCGTGCTGGTGCATGACCGTTTCACCAACGAGCGCGGCTTTGGCGATGCGCAGGTGCGCGCGTTCCAGCTGATCGCCCGCGCGGGGCGGGTGGACATCGTGCCCATCGCCATTCCCTGACGGCCCGGCGCCCGGTTACCCGGCAAGCGGGGGGATGTATCATCTGGCCCATGTTTGGTCGTGCGCCGACCTGCGAACGGCGGCGGCGATGAAACGCCTTCTTCCCTGTTTCGGGCTGCCCAGGCCGGCAGCCCGCCATCTGCGAGTGATGACACCATGATCGAGGTAACCGAAGTTTCCATCGCCGAGCTGCGTGCCGCGCTGGAGTCCGGCCGCACCACGGCGGTCGAACTGGTCAAGGCCTATCTGGCGCGTATCGATGCCTATGACGGGCCGAACACGCCGACCCGACTCAACGCGGTGGTGGTGCGCAACCCCGATGCGCTGAAGGAGGCCGAGGCCTCCGATGCGCGCCGCGCCCGTGGTGAAACGCTCGGCCCGCTCGATGGCATCCCCTACACCGCCAAGGACAGCTACCTGGTCAAGGGCCTGACGGCCGCCTCGGGCAGCCCGGCGTTCAAGGATCTGGTGGCGCAGCGCGACGCCTTCACCATCGAGCGTCTGCGCGCGGCCGGCGCCATCTGCCTGGGCAAGACCAATATGCCACCGATGGCCAACGGCGGCATGCAGCGCGGCGTCTACGGCCGTGCGGAAAGCCCGTACAACGCCGATTACCTCACCGCGCCGTTCGCCTCGGGTTCGTCCAACGGCGCCGGTACGGCGACCGCCGCCAGCTTCTCCGCCTTCGGCCTGGCCGAGGAAACCTGGTCCAGCGGGCGCGGCCCGGCCTCGAACAACGGCCTGTGCGCCTACACGCCTTCGCGCGGGGTGATCTCGGTGCGCGGCAACTGGCCGCTGACGCCGACCATGGACGTGGTGGTACCCTACGCCCGCACCATGGCCGACCTGCTGCAGGTGCTCGACGTGGTGGTCGCCGACGATCCGGACACCCGTGGCGACCTGTGGCGTTTGCAGCCCTGGGTGCCGATCCCGAAAGCCTCCGAGGTGCGTCCCGCGTCCTACCTGGCGCTGGCAGCCAAGCCCGAAGCGCTGGCCGGCAAGCGCCTGGGCGTACCGAAGATGTTTATCAACAAGGACGAGCTGGCCGGTACCAGCGAGAACCCGGGTATCGGCGGGCCGACCGGCCAGCGCATCCACACCCGGCCGACGGTGATCGCCCTGTGGGAGGCGGCGCGCGAGGCGCTGGAAGCGGCCGGCGCCGAAGTGGTGGAAGTGGACTTCCCGCTGGTGTCGAACTGCGAGGGCGACCGCCCCGGCGCGCCGACGGTGTTCAACCGCGGCATCGTCAGCCCGGAATTCCTCCATGACGAGCTGTGGGAGCTGAGCGGCTGGGCCTTCGACGACTTCCTGCGCGCCAATGGCGACCCGAAGCTCAATCGCCTGGCCGATGTGGACGGCCCGCAGATCTTCCCGCACGACCCCGGCACGCTGCCGAACCGCGAGGGCGACCTGGCGGCGGGCATGGACGAGTACGTCAACATGGCCAAGCGCGGCATCAAACCCTGGGATCAGATCGCCACGCTGCCCGACGGCCTGCGCGGCCTGGAGCGCACCCGCAAGATCGACCTGGAAGACTGGATGGACGAGCTGGGCCTGGACGCGGTGCTGTTCCCCACCGTGGCCGACGTCGGCCCGGCCGATGCCGACGTCAACCCGGCATCGGCGGACATCGCCTGGAGCAATGGCGTATGGGTGGCCAACGGCAACCTGGCGATTCGTCACCTGGGTGTGCCGACCGTGACCGTGCCGATGGGCGTGATGGCCGACATCGGCATGCCGGTGGGGCTGACCTTCGTCGGCCGCGCTTACGACGACTCGGCGCTGCTGCGACTGGCGGCGGCCTACGAGTCCACCGGCAGCAAGCGCCTGATCCCGCCGCGCACCCCGCCCTTGGCGTGAACGCCGCTCGTGACGCCTGAGCCGCGGTTCAGGCGTTCACGGTTGGATCAGCGCAGCATCTGCTCCACCAGACGTTTCTCTTCGGCCAGTTCGCGCTGGCGCGCGTCGATGCGCGAGGCCATCTGGAAGTTGTTGCTGGCGCGGCGCTTGGCGAAGTCGAGCTGTTCGATGGCCTGGTTGTAGTCCCCCACCAGAGCGAAGAACTCGGCGCGGGCCTGGTGCAGGCCGACGGTGTTGCCGCTCAGGCCGCGTACCTCGGCGACCTGATACCAGACGTCCGGATCCTTCGGCCGGCTCTTGAGCAGGTTGTCCAGCGCGCGTTCGGCGTCGCGGGTGCGCTGCTGCTTGAGCAACAGGTCGATGCGCGTCTGCTGCAGCGGGTAGTTGCTGGGGTAGAGGGTGAACATGCGCTCCTGCCGGCGCTCGGCGGCATCCAGGCGGTTGGCGGCCATGTCCAGTTCGATCTGCGCCAGGTTGTAGACGATGTCATCCGGCGCCTTGCTTAGCAGCGGGGCCAGGGTCTGCGCGGCTTCGCCAAGCTGGCCGGTTTTCATCTGCGCCAGCACCAGGCCGTAGCGGGCGGCGTCCAGGCCCGGGTTTTCGTCGAGCATGGCGCGGAAGCGCTTGGCTGCCACCCCCGGGGTTTCCTCGTAGGTCAGCTGCACGCGGGCGCGCATCAGCTGGTAGCGCAGGCTGTCTTCGCGGCCCTTGGCCGGGTACTGCTCGGCACGGTTGCGGGTGTCGGCGATACGCGATTCGGACACCGGGTGAGTCAGCAGGAACTCCGGCGGCTTGGCGTCATAGCGGTACTGGCGCATCAGCCGTTCGAACATCATCGGCATGGCGCGTGGGTCGTAGCCGGCCTTTTCCAGGTTGACCAGGCCGATGCGGTCGGCCTCCTGTTCGTTCTGCCGGGAAAAGCGCCGTTGTTCCTGAATCGCGGCGGCCTGGGCGGAGAAGATGGTGGCCATGCCGGCATCGCCGGCGCCTGCCGCGGCGGCGACGATGCCGGCGAGCATGGCGGCCATCACCGGCAGTTGCATGCGCTGCTGGGCCTCTACGCCGCGGGCGAAGTGGCGCTGCGACAGGTGCGCCAGTTCGTGCGCCATCACCGAGGCGTACTCGGCTTCGGTCTGGGCATAGAGGAACAGGCCGCCGTTGACCCCGACGATGCCGCCTGGTGCGGCGAAGGCGTTCAGCTGCGGGCTGTTGAGCAGCACGAATTCCAGGCGGCGGTCCTGCAGCTGGCTGGTTTCCGCCAGGCGGTAGACGCTGGATTCGACGAAGTCCTTGAGCTGCGGGTCGTCCAGTTGGGACACCTGGCCGCGCAGCAGGCCGAGCCAGGCGCGGCCGAGCTGATGCTCCTGTTGCGGCGAGACGATCGAGGAACTGGCGTCGCCCAGCGACGGCAGGTCACTGGCACCCGTGTGGGCGGCGAACAGGCAGGCGAGCGTCAGCAGGGTGGGGCGCAGAAATGTCATGCACTCAAGGCTCTCGGGCGGCAAAGGAGATACTGTAGCCGGCCAGCTACCGCGCTGGCCAGGGTTGCAGCGGCTTGGGTATCCTAGCCCTCTTTATGGAGTAGACGATGACAGACGTACCGGCCTTCGATGCCGAACTGGACGCCTGCGGGCTGAGCTGCCCGCTGCCGTTGCTCAAGGCCAAGCTCGAACTCAATCGCCTGGGCAGCGGTGCCGTGCTCAAGGTCAGCGCCACCGATGCCGGTTCGCAGCGGGATTTTCGCGCCTTCGCCAGCCTGGCAGGGCATGCGCTGCTGCATGAAGAGGTCGAGGCGGGCGTCTACCGCTACTGGCTGCGCAAGGCCTGAGCGGCTGTCGCAGCTTGAAACACATCCCAGTGGTCATTCATTCACGGCGTGCGCCATTTTTCACATGGCTGGCGTAGTGAAAGAGCCGGTTTCTCCCCGTTAAGGAATTCTATGGTCAAGGTTTTGCGTAGTTGGCTGCATCGTTACTTCTCCGATGAGCAGGCGGTGGTGCTGGCGGTGCTGTTGGTGCTGGGGTTCGCCGTGGTGCTCACGCTCGGCGGCATGCTCGCGCCGGTGCTCACCGGTTTGGTGCTGGCCTTCCTCATGCAGGGGCTGGTCAATGGCCTGGAGCGCCTGAAGGTGCCGCAGATTCTGGCGGTGTGGCTGGTCTTTGCGCTGTTTCTGGGAGGCTTGACCATGTTCATGCTGGTGCTGATGCCGCTGCTCTGGCATCAGCTGAGCACTCTGTTCAACGAGCTGCCGCGCATGGCGGCCGAGTGGCAGGCGGTGTTCCTGCTGCTGCCGGAGCGCTACCCGAGCCTGATCACCGACGAGCAGGTGGTGCAGCTGATCGACAGCATGCGCGGCGAGGCCGGCAAGTTCGGCCAGTGGGCGCTGTCGTTCTCGCTGTCCAGCCTGCCGATGCTGGTCAGCATCATGATCTATCTGGTGCTGGTGCCGATTCTGGTGTTCTTCTTCCTCAAGGACCGTGAGCAGATCGGCCAGTGGTTCCGCGGCTATCTGCCGCGCGAGCGCGCGCTGATTACCCAGGTCGCGCAGGAGATGAACCAGCAGATCGCCAACTACATCCGTGGCAAGTTCATCGAGATCATCATCTGCGGGGTGGTGACCTACATCGCCTTCGCCTTCCTCGGGCTCAATTACGCCGCGCTGTTGGCGCTGCTGGTCGGCCTGTCGGTGGTGGTGCCCTACATCGGCGCGGTGGTGGTAACGGTGCCGGTGGCGCTGATCGGCCTGTTCCAGTGGGGCTGGAGCGATCAGTTCCTCTATCTGATGGTGATCTACGGCATCATCCAGGCGCTGGACGGTAACGTGCTGGTGCCGCTGCTGTTCTCCGAGGCGGTCAATCTGCACCCGGTGGCGATCATCTGCGCCGTGCTGCTGTTCGGCGGTTTGTGGGGCTTCTGGGGCGTGTTCTTCGCCATCCCCCTGGCCACCCTGTTCAAGGCGGTGCTCAATGCCTGGCCGCGCGCCGAGCCGGAAGCCATCGAGTTGAACTAGGGACGCACAAAAAAAAGGCCGCAATTGCGGCCTTTTTTCTGGCGGTGCGGGGTCACGCCTTGTTCAGGGCTTCTGCGGCTTCCAGCACCTTGTCGACATGGCCGGCGACCTTCACGTTGCGCCATTCCTGGCGCAGCACGCCGTTCTTGTCGATCAGGAAGGTGCTGCGCACGATGCCCATGTATTCCTTGCCGTAGTTCTTCTTCAGCTGATACACGCCGAACTGCTCGCACAGCTTGTGCTCCTCGTCGCTGATCAGCTCGAAGGGGAACTCCTGCTTGCACTTGAAGCTTTCGTGCTTCTTCAGGCTGTCCATGGAAACGCCGAAGATCAGCGTATTGGCGGCCTGGAACTGGGCGAAGCGGGCACGGAAGTCCATGCCCTCGGTGGTGCAGCCCGGGGTGGCGTCCTTGGGGTAGAAATACAGCACGACCTGCTGCCCCTTGAGGTCGGACAGCTTGACCTGCTTGCCGCTGGTGGCCTCGGCCTGGAAGTCGGCAACGGGTTTGTCGAGTTCAACGGACATGAAAACTCCTTCATTTAGAGGTTGTCGGCGATCTCGCGAGCTAGAGCCATGCAAGGCAGAAGCAGGTGAGGCCGCGGAGTTTACGAGTTGTAAATGAGCAGGCCGAACCTGTTTCTAACGCAGCAGGGCCGACGCGCAGCAGATCGTCATGGATTCTGCGGGCGCCAGGGTTCGATCAGCGCATCCAGATTCAGCGCATCGGCGAAATCGAGGAACTGATCGCGCAGCCAGCTGATCTGGGTGCCGGCCGGCAGGGTCACGGTCAGCGTGGCGTTGAGCATGGTGCCGCCGGTCTGCGGGGCCTGGTAGGTATCGCAGGTGAGATTCTCCAGCTCGACGCGATGGTCGATGAAGAACTGACACAGCTCGTTGAGGATGTCCGGGCGATACACGGCGCTGACGTAAGCCACGTAGGGCAGCGCCTGCGGGCGGGCCTCGGCGGCGGCGCTGCGAATCATGCTGACCGAAAAGTCGCTCTTCTTGGCCAATAGCGGCAGGCTCGACTCCAGGCGCGCCAGAGCGTCCCAGCTGCCGGAGACTTGCAGCACCAGCGCACTGTATTCGCCATGACGGCTCAGGCGGGTGCTGATCACCGCGCAACGGTTCTCGTGACAGGCGCGGCTGAGCAGGTTGGTCAGGGCCATGGCGTCGGGGCCGAGAGCGCTGATGACGAGGAATTGTTCGCGAACGGGGGGGGTGGACATGCAGCCTTCCTAAAGCGATGAACGGTCTGCGCACGACACACCGCAGACCAAAGACAGCAGGTTAGCGAAAAGCACCGCCGAGGGGAATGCCGGGGACCATGCGCATGGGCCGACAAGCCGAGCCGTTAGGGCCTTGTCCGTTGCTTGTGCCGGACTGGTGGCACCAGTACCATTACGGCTCAATTTTTCCGGCAGGAGCGGTTGCATGATTGCGGGCAGTATGGTGGCACTGGTCACGCCCATGGATGCACAGGGTGGTCTGGATTGGGAGGCCCTGAGCAAATTGGTGGATTTCCACCTGCAGGAGGGCACCAATGCCATCGTCGCGGTCGGCACCACGGGTGAGTCCGCCACGCTGGACGTGGGTGAGCACATCGAAGTGATCAAGCGCGTGGTCGATCAGGTGGCCGGGCGCATCCCGGTGATCGCCGGCACAGGCGGCAACTCCACCCGCGAGTCGGTGGAACTGACCCGCGCAGCCAAGGAGGTCGGCGCCGATGCCTGCCTGCTGGTGACCCCGTACTACAACAAGCCGACCCAGGAAGGCCTGTACCTGCACTTCCGCCACATCGCCGAAGCCGTCGCCATTCCGCAGATCCTCTACAACGTGCCGGGCCGTACCGTCTGCGACATGCTGCCGGAGACCGTCGAGCGTCTGTCGAAGATCGACAACATCATCGGCATCAAGGAAGCAACCGGCGACCTGCAGCGCGCCCAGGAAGTGCTGGATCGCGTCAGCAAGGATTTCCTCGTCTACTCCGGCGATGACGCCACCGCCGTCGAGCTGATGTTGCTGGGCGGCAAGGGCAACATCTCCGTCACCGCCAACGTAGCGCCGCGCGCCATGAGCGATCTGTGCGCCGCCGCCATGCGTGGCGAAGCCGCCATCGCCCGCGCCATCAATGACCGCCTGATGCCCCTGCACAAGGCGCTGTTCCTCGAGTCCAACCCGATTCCGGTGAAATGGGCGCTGCACGAAATGGGCCTGATGGGCGACGGCATCCGTCTGCCGCTGACCTGGCTCAGCCCGCGCTGTCACGAACCGCTGCGCCAGGCCATGCGCCAGTGCGGCGTATTGGCTTAACCTAAGGATTCTACGCATGAAGCGACTGGCCGGATTTTCCGCCCTTGCTCTGATCGTCTCCAGCACCAGCGGTTGTGGCTGGCTCTGGGGTGACAATGGTTACTTCCGTGATCGCGGCAGCGACTACCTGGAGGCGCGCCAGACCGCGCCGATGCAACTGCCGGCCAACGTTCAGGCCAAACGTCTCGACCCGCTGCTGCCGGTGCCTGCGCAGGTAGCCAGCACCAGCGAAACCTCCGGCAAGTTCGAAGTGCCGCGCCCGCAGAGCCTGCAGGTGCGTGCCGACGAGCGTGAGTTCAGCCTGCAGCGCAGTGGCGATTCGCGCTGGGTGGTTGCCCAGCGTGTACCGGCCGAGGTCTGGCCGCTGGCGCGTCAGTTCTTCGAGGACAACGGTTTCCGCATCGCCAGCGAGCGTCCGCAGACTGGCGAATTCACCACCTCCTGGCAACGTTTCGATGAGCTCTCCGCCAGCATGGCGCGCCGCCTGAGCAGCCGCGTCTCCGGCGTCGCGCCGGACGCCGAGACCCGTGTGCGCGTGCGCATCGAGCCCGGCGTGCAGCGCAACACCAGTGAGATCTTCGTCACCAGCGCCGAGCGTCCGGCCGGCAGCACTGCCGATGTCGATTTCGCCGCGCGCAGTGGCAACGCCAGCCTGGAGGCGGCGCTGCTCGACGAAATGCTGGTGAGCATGGCGCGTGGCGTGGAGCAGGGCGGTTCCGTATCGCTGCTCGCTGCCCGCGATTTCGATGCGCCCAGCCGCGTCAGCCTCAGCGAAGACGGCAACGGCAACCCGGTGCTCAACCTCGGCGCCGACTTCGACCGTGCCTGGTCCGGCGTTGGTCGTTCGCTCGAGCTTGGCAACGTGCGCGTCGACGACCTCAACCGCAGCCTTGGCCTGTACTACATCAACCTGGCCGAAGGTGCCCAGGTCAACGAGCAGAAGCCCGGTTTCTTCGGTCGCATGTTCGGCAGCGAGCCGAGCAAGGAAGAGATCGAAGCCCGCGCCGAGCGCTACCAGGTGCGTCTGACCCCGGTGGGCGATGGCGTCCAGGTCACCGTGGAAAAGGATCTCAACACCGTTGCCCCGGCCGATGTGTCGCGCCGCGTGCTGAGCCTGATCCAGGATAATCTCGGCTGATCAGCGCAGCGCGCTCCAGCCGTTAATCGATGGGCGAAACCCGCAAAGGTTTCGCCTGTTTTGTTTGCCAGAAACGGAAATGCCGACATGAGCACACCCACCACCCTGAGCCTGAAGAAGATCTACTCGGGCAAGGTCCGCGACCTCTACGAAATCGACGACAAGCGCATGCTGATGGTGGCCACCGATCGTCTGTCGGCATTCGACGTCATCCTCGAACAACCGATTCCGGAGAAGGGCAAGATCCTCACCGCCATCTCCAACTTCTGGTTCGACAAGCTGGCCGGCCTGGTGCCCAACCACTTCACCGGTGACAAGGTCGAAGACGTGGTGCCGGCAGCCGAGCTGCCACTGGTCGAAGGCCGTGCGGTCGTCGCCAAGCGCCTCAAGCCTGTCGCCGTGGAAGCCATCGTGCGTGGCTACATCGTCGGCTCCGGCTGGAAGGAGTACCAGAAGAGCGGCACCGTCTGCGGTATTGCCCTGCCGGCCGGTCTGAAGGAGGCGGCCAAGCTGCCGCAGCCGATCTTCACCCCCTCGACCAAGGCTGCTGTAGGCGACCACGACGAGAACATCAGCTTCGAGCAGTGCGAAGCCATCATCGGTGCCGATCTGGCCGCCAAGGTGCGTGACACCGCGATCAAGCTGTACACCACAGCTGTCGAGTACGCCGCTACCCGCGGCATCATCATCGCCGACACCAAGTTCGAATTCGGCCTGGACGAAGACGGCACCCTGACCCTGATGGACGAGGTGCTGACCCCCGACTCCAGCCGCTTCTGGCCGGCCGACAGCTACGCCGAAGGCAGCAACCCGCCCAGCTTCGACAAGCAGTTCGTGCGCGACTGGCTGGAGTCCACCGGCTGGAACAAACAACCCCCGGCCCCGGCCGTGCCGGCGGACGTCGCGCAGAAAACCGCGGACAAATACCGCGAAGCGCTGACCCGGCTGACCGCGTAAGCGGCAGAGCCTGCCCAAGCGGCCAAAAAACGCCTCCCCTTTAAGGGGCGGCGTTTTCGTATGGGGCATGCGGAGTTTGAATGGCTTGACTGAGGTATGAAAGCAAAAGCCCCGGACCGCATTGCGATCCGGGGCTTTTCCATGAATGGCGGGAAGATAAGGATTTGAACCCGTTTTTACGGGTGCCTGTTGCTGCCCAAAGCCAGCAAAATCGAGCCTTGCGCCTCATGCCTTCTGCCCATTGCGGCACTCTTTCGCCCGTTGATTTCGACACTTTTTCGACACTCGGCTAGACAGCATTAGGGGCTCCGGGTAGCGTCTAGCCATCACAACGCCCTGGATCGTCTGAATTCTGGATGCTTTGCGTGTCGCTTTTCCTTCTGCCCAAGTTCCTTTCCTCATTTTTAGCTTGATTAAAATCAAGGGCTTAGCGAAATTCCAGGCAGGTTATCAGACGCCAGCGGGTATTTTATGCGACAGCAATGTCGCCTAATTAATAGTTAGAGGCTTTCATGGAAATTCGTGACGCTTTAAATCTTATTCACCGAATCGAAAACCTTCCAGAAATATATAATAAAATTGAAATGGCGGTATGTTCAGTCATACACAGCTACTTTGATGAGATGCTTGAGGTTGAAAAAAAAGAATCTGCAGTCATGGGGCGCGAAAATTACAGCTCCGATGAATTGAATTCATTTCTTGACCAGAAACGATCTATATATGATAAGTACTGGTCTAATCATTCCGCATATTATCAACCCTGCTCATCTAGTAGCGAGCCCCGGCATGTTTGGGCACACCTTTGCGACATTGAAGTGCTCCAGAATGGTGATGATGAAAATCCACTATTTATCTTTAAGGCGAACTACAAAAAACCAGATAGCAGCACAAAAATAGCTAAAGCGTTTATTTTAAAAGAATCTGGTTCATCACTTAAAATTGAACATGAGTTCTTTGGGTAGGCCTCTAACAAATGGTTCAAACCGTTCGCTTCGCTCACTGGGACGGGCTAAAGCCCGCCCCTTAACCAAACGTTAGGTCACACGATGAATTGGCGCCCACTTGCAAACTGCAAGAAAAAATCTTTTGGAAGAGGTGTGGTATTCCGTTTCCCGGCAAAAGCTCCATTTGAGAAAATCGTCGACTTCATGATTATCGAAGAACATGATTCACCAACGTTTTATAAGCTGATATGTTCATCTGGCCATCATGCCGGACAAACCGAGTTGGTGTTTCCTGCCGAAGCAAAGCATGAAACTGGCGCAGTGTCAGTGGCTTGGCTAAAGAAAAATTGGCAAACCTGGATTTATCCCGAGTGCGAAGTTGAAGCCGTCAGTTACGTGGACTGTTATCCACCGGGCCACGGCGTGAAACCTAACTAGTGGTTCAAACCGTTCGCTGCGCTCACTGGGACAGGCTAAAGCCCGCCCCTTAACCAAACGTTAAGAGCCACAAGGAAGTACCATGAAAAGACCACCAACAGATCGCAAAATTTTGCAGAAAATCCATGACCGGTATTTAAAAGAATTCGGCGATTTCAAAAAAAGGCGATCCGAAATCCGAAAGGCAAACGAAAATTTACGTGCCTATTGATTGTAAGGCTATAGCGAACGATCTTAAGGTCGATCCGGATATAGTATTTTGCCGCCTCTATTATCATCTAGATAAAAAATATGGATACCGCCAAGACGATGGATCTAAAGTGCACTTGTTCGCCTTTGCCTTAGGAAACGAACGACACGCCGTAAACTTTCCGCTACTCTCAGCTGTTTTGGCGGAGCTCAAACAATCTTGGTTTCAGTTTGCAGCTCCACTCGTCATATCAGTCATCGCCTTATTAGTTTCTCTAGTGAGCTTGCTGTGCGGCTCTTATCGCTCGCTTTGCTCGCTGGGACGGGCTAAAGCCCGCCCCTTAGCCAAACGTTAGGAGCCTTTGTGGAGTCTGTGCAGCTCAATCAAGCGTTCCTTAGCCATACGCCGATTTCTGGTGTGGCCTATCAGCATAATGATTTCGTGCTTGTCGTAAGTGGCGCGCACGCCGGCAGCAAAGGCTCGCTAGCTTCTCTTATATCTCTCAGCCCAGAACCAACATTTATTCTGGAGCTGGAATCCGGTCTTGATGTAGAAATCAAACAATCGGAGCTTGCGCATGCAGTCTCCTAACAATGCGCTCAAAGCGCTCACTTTTTTCGCTGGGACCGCGTTCCGCGGCCCCTTAGCTTAATCGTTAGGCAATAAAATGTTCGATCTCGATTATCAGCCTCTTCGTTACCGTACCCGCTGGTTCGCCTATCTGGACTTGTTGGGATTTACAAATTTGGTTAATTCAAAGGCTATTGAAGAGGTCATCCCAGTGTATTCTGAAGCACTTAGCCGAATGCGTTCGGCGTGTAAGCTAGGGATAAAAGAATCTGGATTGCTAAGTTACTGGTTTTCCGACACATTTATCATCTACACAGGGTCGGATAGCTTGGAGGACTTCGCTCACCTTGAAAGCGCTGCAAGGAATTTTTTCCAGCTACTTATTACGAAAAACATTCCGGTTCGAGGGTGCATTAGCCATGGGAAGCTTTACTCTCAAGCAAAGAAGAATATTTTCATTGGGCCAGCGCTGATAGAGGCTCATACTTATGGTGAGGCTCTGGACTGGATAGGCTTCTGTTTAGCTCCAAGCGTGGAAGAAAAGCTTAAGAGCGACTTGCCGCTAGATCAAAGGTATTGCTACAGGCAGGTTTCAGACAGGGCTATACTAAGAAAAGCTCCTGTAGATTATCTGTATGCTTATGCGTTCAACAACGGGTCCGTCAATGGGAAGAATCACTTCCGAACAGCGCTGACCAAAATGAAGCAGGACTCTCCGGTGAGTGCGCAAATTAAGTATGAAAATACGCTTGGATTCATCGATAAGCATGCCTAACTATCGCGTCAAATGCGACGCTCGTACCTCGCGCGCTTTACGCGGGCGTTAGCCAGCCTAGTCGCCATGCGGCATAACTTATGAAACTAGAAGAATTCGCAACCGAGTGGGTAAGAGCGATTGAACACTTTGATCAAAGTACAGAGGTTCCATGGACTGAGTCATTTCTGACCGATCTGTGGCTCAAAGGTAAGCACGAGCAACTCTGGGAATTTATCGTTTACACATCCCAGCTGGATCTTCCCGAGAATGTGGCAGGCTACTTGGCTGCAGGGCCACTAGAAGATCTATTGGCAAGTGCTGGGCCAGTTTTCATTGAGCGCGTTGAACTCCTTGCGGGCTCAAGTCCAAAATTTAAATCTCTGCTCCAAGGTGTTTGGAGAAATGAAATCGAAGAAGCCGTTTGGCTACGTATGCAAGCAATTCTTGCAAGCGGCTAACAAATGGTTCAAATCGTTCGCTACGCTCACTGGGACGGGCTAAAGCCCGCCCCTTAACCAAACGTTAGGCTTTTCAATGCATATATCGCGCTCAAATGACATTTTGCTCGCAGCAATCGTATCACTTGCAGTTGTCTGGCTTGCCTTGATCAATGGGGATGCACTGTACTTAGGTATTTGGTATTACTTTGCTGTTCCAATTGTCCTTTTAGGTGCCTGTGCAGCTCTTAACCCCGCGCCCCTTTTCCTAACAGGCACATCACTTGGCATTGCCATATCGCTGCTTTGTGTAATGTCTGTTAACTGGGGAGCCTCACGCCCCGAAGGTCTGCTTGGGCTAGGTCATTTATTCTCACTACCAGGTGCTATTATTAGCGCAATTCTTACAGCATCTCTGGTAAAAAGAAAATTTGGAAACCGGCCGCTTATGGCTTTATCCCTAGGTCTGAGCGGTCTACTTATTGGCTATTTCATCAACCAAATAATTGTTTGCAACTCTGTAATGTGGTGCGGGACACTTTCCCTGTCTGCCAAATGAAAAGCCTAGCAACAGGTTCAAATCGTTCGCTTCGTTCACTGGGACGGGCTAAAGCTCGCCCCTTAACCAAACGTTATTTCATGACATAGATATGATTGCTCGAATCACCGTAGCGTTCATCCTGATTGTGGCTATAGGCGGTATTTATCTAAATTTCACAACGCCTCATGCAAAAGAACAATTGTTTGACTCCGACTTGTGGATTAATCTCAATGGAGAGTCAATGCTGAGCGATCCTGGCTGCGTTAGGGGTGGAATGGCTCTATCTCTTATACGAAATGACAGGTTAATTGGCCTTCATAATACTGAGGTATTAGCACTTTTAGGCGACACTAAAGATCCAAATTCTTCTACCGAATTTCGCTATAGTCTCGGACAGTGTCATTGGGATTGGAAGCACAGCTCAATGGTAGTGCGCTTCAATGCCAGCGACATAGTGACGGATACTTTTATTGAGGCAGAGGAGTTTACTGAAAACTAATGTAGATCTGAATTTCTTAATCGATCTAAGTGCTACATAATTGCCTGTTGCTTAATTAAGTGGTTCTCAAAAAAATGAAATCGAAGCCATTTCTAATTGTTGGGGCGGTCGGGCTGCTATTTTTGTTCTTGGGGGCGAGTTTCATTATTGGGCTTAAAGTATTGCCGACTTCGGTTGATCCAAGCTGTAGGGCCATCTGTGGTCTAGGCCTGCTTTTCTCTACTTTCTTTGGCCCCGAGGTAGGTTCTTATCTCATTGGTCTTATATGGTCAGCGATTGGCATTTCCTTACTTGCTGCGGTTTATCGATTGTCACGATAGACGGAGCTTAATCAATCACTAGTCCCGGTAGTTAAGTCCAACATGCGACCTGCAATTTCGTCGCTCAATGCTTCCTTCTTTTCCTCCGCAGAAATCCTCCAGCTTTCTTTCTTCCTTGATTCCAGTAACTCGCAACTTCTCTTGCGGTCGCACTTGAATCACAGGCTTTGGAATTTCTCTAGAGCTGAGCACATTGTCAGCCCCTCTCGGGGTGTAGTTCTGATCGTTGAATACGGTTTGTTTGACTGCAGGGCTATCTGAGCCAGTGGGCTGCTCAGGTTGCTGCGTAGACATTGCGTCTCGCCTTGCCTGCTCTTCCACGATCTTGTCCCAGTCGTTCCTGGGCGCTGGTTCTGCTCGGCTGATTTCGGCAACCGGTGTGGGTTTCGGCTGCTGCCTGTTCTCGGCTTCAGCAATTGCCTGAACAGCTTCGACAAGGCCCTGGGTGAGTCTCGCTTGCCGGTGCCTGCTGGCCAGTCATCGCACGTGCTGCGGCACACCTTCGCCAGCCATTTCGTCATGAACGGTGGCAACATCCTGACCCTGCAGAAAATCCTGGGCCATACCACCTTGACCATGACCATGCGCTACGCGTACCTGGCTCCTGATCACCTGCAGGATGCCGTCAGGTTCGGACCAGCTAGCGATCACCAACGCTTTTTCGGCATCATCACTCCATAGCCATATCCGATGACGCGTGCTTTCCGGTGCCGCAAGCATTGCTTAGCATGTACACAACGTATATACGTTGTAGTTACGAATTGACTGATAGGTGACGACCATGGCCAAAGAAGCCGTTTTCAATCTGAAGCTTGAGCCCGAACTGCGCGAAGGCTTCATGGCAGCCGCCCAAGCTGCACACCGGCCGGCCTCACAGGTCATGCGCGACCTCATGCGCGACTTCATTCGCCAACAGCAACAGGCCAAAGAGCATGAGGAATTCGTGCAACGCAAGGTCGCTGCTGCCAGGGCATCGGTAGAGGCAGGTCGTGGCCGCTCCAATGATGATGTAGAAGCTGAATTCGCCGCTCGCCGTGCTAAGGCTCTGGGTCACTGATGCAGGTCATTTGGACACCCGAGGCACTGCAGGATCGTCTGGATATCTGGGAATACATCGCAACCGACAACCCACGCGCTGCTGTGCACCTGGACGAGCTATTCAGTGCTGCGGCCGCCAGTCTGGCTGACTTCCCCGACAAGGGCAGGTTGGGAACGGTGGCCGGTACTCGCGAACTGATCCCCCACGAGAACTACCGCCTTGTCTATCAGGCTGAGCCTGACGCCGTCTGGATTCTCGCCCTGGTGCACGTCGCCAGAATGTGGCCGCCGATCCAGAGCTAGCAGCAGTCTCAACCCGCTTTCGACACCTTGTATGTCGCAGATAGCAAAAGCCCCCGAAACTCTAGGAATTTCAGGGGCTTAGGCTTGAGATATGGCGGGAAGATAGGGATTTGAACCCTAGGTGCCATTGCTGACACAACGGATTTCGAATCCGTCCCGTTCGACCACTCCGGCATCTTCCCAGGCGGCGCGCATAATAACAGCTCAATGCGCTTTGGCGAAGCATATTTTGAAAAATTTTCTTGTTCTATCAGGTGGTTGAGTAAACGACGCGCACCGTGGCGCTCCCTTCTCTGCCTGCGCGTGGGTTCAGGCGAAACCACGTGCAGGTACTCCTGATGCGTGGCGTCTCAGAACGCCATGCTGAACCCGATGGTCGGGTTGAAGTGGAAGCGCGGGTCTGCGACGAACAGCTTGTCGTCACCGACTTTCTTTGCCACACGGACAATGTAAGGCGTGTCCTGCTGAATTTTTTCTAGCGAGTTTCTCCCAGCGACCTCAAGCAGCTCGGGACTTCTGGCCCAGTCTTCCAGATTGCTGGGGACGAACCTAAGCGATACATACCAAGCGCCCGACAACGCTGGCGGGAGGTCTTTCTCAGGCTCGCTTTTCTCGACTTTGATGTCAGTGATTTCGTAGCGGTTGGTAAAGCAGAAGCCAGGCATCTGTTCATCATGGACAGCTTTGCCCTTTGCAGTCAGCTCGTACTGTGCACCTGAGAGAACCACCAAGCCGGTGCTTGTGAAAGGTGCAAGAATTCTCTCGTTACCCTCGGCGCGTTTGGCATCCAGTGGGAATCTGAACAATGGCGATACTGCGCAGCCCTTCCTCCCTTGGTAGTTAGCCAGCGCACTCTTTATCTCCTCGTTGGACGGGGCGTTATCGCCACAGCCAATCAGGGCAAGTGCCAGAGGAAGTGTGATGGTGAAATTTTTCATATCGAGTCCTTTCGTTGGGGGCAGCGCCAAGGCACTAAGCATGACCAGTTCCTTTGGCGGCAGCTAAGGTGGGAGCGATAAATGTATCCGATCGCTTGGCAAGACTACCATTGCCATAGTTTCTGTCAGTGGCGTGGAGGCGCATATGTGAAGCCTGTCTTTTCTTGCGTCTGCGCCGATGCGTGCCTCAGGTGGGGCTCTGAGCCATCTGCCTATGGATGTGATCGAAACCGTAAAAATGAGGCTTGGCACAATGCCACTGCCTGGACTACTCTCCGGTCACCGGGCTAACGAAGTGGCCAACAGGCAGGACGCCGACCCCATACACTTCGTTAGCTCGGTATCCCAATCGCTCGCCGTGCGCGGTCATGCGGACGGAAAACGACAAAGCCCTCCGAGAGAGGGCTTTGTCGTTTCTGAGGCGTGAGGGCTGTGCGGAAGAGTAAAAAAGCGTCCCTGCTGGGTTTTCCCTTCCCGCCCTGTCTGCTGCTTAGCATAGGCGAAGCATGGCGCTCTGCCATGTCCGCTTGTGCATTTGACTGGAGAAGAGGGTGGCGCAGGCCGGGGAGTGCGCCGGTCTGCGCTGAGTTGCTGGAGGAGCCCCCGCCGTCCGGCGGGGGCGCTCAGTGGTGATGCTGCAGATGCGCCCTGTCGGGCTTGGCGGCGATCAGGTGCTCGGGCAGGTCGAGCAGGTCGGTGTCGTAGGTCTCCAGCGGCGGCGGGCGACGCTCGAAGCGGGCGCCGAGCACCAGCAGGCAGGGCGTCAGCAGCAGCGTCAGCACGGTGGCGAAGGCCAGGCCACCGGCGATGGCGCTCGACAGTTGCGTCCACCACTGCGTCGAGGGCGCGCCGAAGCCGAGGCTTGGCGTCACCAGGTCGACGTTGATGCTGAGCACCATGGGCATCAGGCCGAGGATGGTGGTCACCGCGGTGAGCAGCACCGGGCGCAGGCGCAGGCTGCCGGTTTCCAGCGCCGCCTCGCGCGGCTCCAGGCCCTGGCGGCGCAACTGGTTGTAGGTGTCGATCAGGATGATGTTGTTGTTCACCACGATGCCGGCCAGGGCAATCAGGCCCATGCCCACCATGACGATGCCGAACGACTGACCGTTGATCAGCAGGCCCATCAGCACGCCTGCGGTGGACAGGACGATGGCCGACAGCACCAGCGCGGCCTGGTAAAGGCTGTTGAACTGGGTCACCAGGATGATCGCCATGAGGAAAATGGCGACGATGAAAGCGGTCATCAGGAAGGTGGCGGCTTCGCGCTGGTCGGCGTCCTCGCCGGCGAACTTCACCTTGACCTCGGCCGGTACCTCGCCGAGCGCTTCGCGCAGCGCCTTGAGGCGTTCGTCCAGGCGCGCGCCTTCGGCCAGGTCGGCCTGCAGGGTGATGGTGCGGTCGCCGTCGACGCGGCGCAGGGTGCCGACCTTGGGCGCCGGCTGCAGATCGACGAAGTTGCTCAGCGGCACCTGGCCGGCCGGCGTATTGAGGGTCAGGCGACCAAGCTGGTCGAGCGAACGCCAGTTGCCGGGCAGGCGCACGCGGATGTCCACCTCGTCGGTGGCATCCTCGGGACGGTAGGTGGCCAGCTTCAGGCCGTTGGTGATCATCTGCACCGCGTTGCCGACGCTGAGCACGTCGGCGCCGAAGCGCGCGGCGGCCTCGCGGTCGACCTTGATCCGCCACTCGATGCCGGGTAGGGCGCGGTCGTCCTCGATATCGGCGAAGCCGCCGAGTCGCGTCATTTCATCGCGAATGCGCTCGACCCACTGTTCGCCCAGCGCCGGATCCATGGCGCTGATCTGCAGTTTGACCGGCTTGCCGTCGGTGGGGCCCTGTTCCTGCTTGCGGAATTCCAGGACCACGCCGGGAATGCCGGCGGTGCGCTGACTCATCTCGGCGAGAATGTCCTTGGCCGGGCGGCGCTGGTGCCAGTCGACGAACTGGAACTGCAGGGTGCCGATCACGTCGGCGCCGAGCTGGCCATCCGGTTGGGCCAGGGAGCGTGCGTACAGCGCCTTGACTTCGCGCATGCCCAGCACCTGGCTCTCCACCTGCTTGAGCAGGGCGTCCTTCTCCTGCACCGACAGATCGCCGCGGGCGCGCAGCCAGATCTGCGCGCTTTCCGGCTCGACGTCGGGGAAGAATTCCACGCCGTGGTTGAAGCGG
This sequence comes from Pseudomonas sp. GD04158, assembly GCF_029834875.1. NCBI lineage: Bacteria > Pseudomonadati > Pseudomonadota > Gammaproteobacteria > Pseudomonadales > Pseudomonadaceae > Pseudomonas > Pseudomonas sp. GD04158. Next base: position 27,346 of record NZ_JAODYT010000025.1, read on the forward strand.
CCGTAGCCGACGTAGATCAGCGCGATCAGCGCAAGCATGCCGAGCAGGGTCAGGCCCGGACGCCTGAGCAGCTTCTCCAGCAGGCGGCGATAGGCATTGCCGGCACGGCTGAGGCCCTGTGCCTGCGGTCGCGCATTGCCGCCGCTGACCGCACCGAGCACCGGCAGGAACACCAGGGCCATGGCCAGCGAGGCCAGCAGGCAGAGGATCACCGTGGCCGGCAGGTACTTCATGAACTGGCCGACCACGCCGGGCCAGAACAGCAGCGGCAGGAACACCACCAGGGTGGTGGCGGTGGAGGCGATCACCGGCCAGGCCATCCGCGTGGCGGCATTGGCCCAGGCCTGGCGCGGGCTCTGGCCCTGGTGCAGATAGCGGTCGGCCAGTTCGGAGACGACGATGGCGCCGTCGACCAGCATGCCGGCCACCAGAATCAGGCTGAACAGCACGACGATATTGAGGGTGAAGCCGAGCATCCAGATCAGCAGGATGCCGGTCAGGAAGGCGCCGGGAATGGTCAGCCCCACCAGCAGCGCCGAACGCATGCCCATGCTCGCCACCACCAGGATCAGCACCAGGACGATGGCGGTGAGCACGTTGTTGAGGAGGTCGCCGAGCATGGTCCGCACTTCCTGCGACTGATCCATGATGTAGCTGACTTCCACGCCCGGCGGCAGCAGCGGCTGCGCCCGCTCCATTAGCGCCTTGACCTGCTCGATGGTCTCGATGATGTTGGCGCCGCTGCGCTTGGCCACTTCCAGCACGATGGCCGGCTGGCCATTGATGCGGGCGAAGCCGGTGGGGTCCTTGAAGGTGCGGCGAATGCTGGCGACATCGGCGAAGGTGACCACGCTGTCACCGACCACCTTGATCGGCATTTTCATCACGTCTTCGAGGTCTTCGATGACGCCCGGCACCTTCATGCTCATGCGCCCGGCACCGGTGTCCAGGCTGCCGGCGGCGACCAGGCGGTTGTTGCGGCTGACCAGGTTGAACAGCTCGTTGTAATCGATGCCGTAGCTGTCGAGCACCTGCGGGTCGACGACGATTTCCAGCAGGTCTTCGCGGTCGCCGCCGATCTCCACCGAGAGCACCTCGGCGATGCCTTCGATGTTCTCCTTCAGGCGCCGGGCGATGTAGACCAGTTCGTTTTCGGCGATGGGGCCGGACAGGCCGATCGACAGCACCGGGAACAGCGCCACGTTGACCTCGTTGACCGTCGGCTCGTCGGCCTCTTCGGGCAGTTTGCTGCGTGCGGTGTCGACCTTCTCGCGCACGTCGGCCAGGGCCACCTTGGCGTCGAAGCCGGCGTCGAACTCCAGGGTCACCGAGGCGTGGCCTTCGCTGGACACCGAGCGCATTTCCTTGACGCCCTCGAGGCTGCGCAACTCCTGCTCGAGCGGGCGCACCAGCAGGCGTTCGCCGTCTTCCGGGCTGATGCCCTCCAGGGTGACCGAGACGTAGATGATGGGAATCGCCACATCCGGGTTGGATTCCTTGGGAATGGCGACATAGGCGGCCAGGCCGCCGAAAATCAGGAAGGCCAGGATCATCAGGCTGGTGCGACTGCGATCCAGCGCCGCGGCAATCAGTGCATGCATCTCAGCTGCCCTCGGCGGCAAGTTGCGTGCGCACCTGCTGGCCGGGCTGGACGAAGCCCTGGCCGAGGGTGATCAGCGCCACCTTCGGTGGCAGGCCGCTGACCCAGGCGCCCTGGTTGTCGACGCTGATCAGTTGCACCGGGGTGAACTCCACGCGTTGCGCCTCGTTGACCCATTTGACCCCGTGGCGGCCGCTTTCATCCAGGCTGAGCAGGGCAGGGGACAGGCGGTGAGCCATGGCCTCGCCGGTCTGGATATGCAGGGTGGCGCTGGCCCCGGCCAGACGCAGGCCGTCCGGGTTGTCCATCTTGACCTCGATGCGGAAACTGCGCGAGCCCGGATCGGCGGCGGCGGCGATAAAGTGCAGTTCGCCCTGCAGCGTGCGGCCGTCGAGCAGTTCCACCTTCACCGGCTGGCCCAGTTCAAGCTGGGTGACCTGTTGCTGGGCGATCTGCGCGCTGACCTTGAGGCGGTCGATGTCCACCAGGGTCAGCAGGCTCTGCCCCGGCTGGACGAAGTCGCCCAGCTCGACCATGCGCTGATCGTAGATGCCGGCGAACGGCGCCCTGATCTTGGTATTGCGCAGTTGCAGGCGAGCGCTGTCCAGTTCGGCGCGGGCCTTGGCCAGCTCGCTTTCCAGACGCATCAGCTCGTTGGCGGAAATCAGGTTGCGCTCGCGCAGGCGTTTGGCGGCGGTCACATCGCTTTCGCGCTGGCGCACATCGGCCTCGCTACGCGCGACCTGGGCCGGGCGATCATCCGGGGACAGGCTCAACAGCAGTTGCTCGGCGGCGACGCGGTTGCCCTTGTCCTGATCCAGGCTCTGCACGCTGCCGCTGACCTGGGCGCGCAGCTCGACCCGGCGCCAGGCCTCGATCTGGCCCTGCACCACATGCTGGCGCTGCATCGGCTCGGCCTGCAGCCATTGCACCTCGACGCGCGCCAGATCGGCGGCCGCAGCGGGTTGGTCCGGCTCGACCGCGTCGCGAGCGGCGAAACGATCACCGCTGAGCAGCCAGGCCAGCAGCGCGACCACGATGACGATGGCGATGATCCAGGGACGTTTGCTGAGTTGCGCGAACATGGGGGTTACTCGCTGAGTGCAGGCGCTGCTTGCAGCGCGGCAGCCTGGCCTTGCAGGCCGGCGATGATGAAATCGGTGACGCGTTCGAAATAGGCGTCCAGTTCGATGGGCTCGGCCCAGTGAGCGAAACCGCCCGAGGCGATGCGGGCCATCACGCCGTTGACGCAGGCTTCGACGCCCCACAACAGGTTCTGGCAGTGCGCGGGGGAGAGCTCGCCGAAGCTGCCTCGCAGCAACTGGTTGAACAGAGCCATGTACTGGCCTTCCAGCTCGATGAACTGTTCACGGTAGGGCGCGTCCAGGCGCTCCTGAAAGGCCGGGCGGTCGCATAGCAGACAGAGCTCGGCCTGCAGCGGGTCGGCCAGCAATTGCTCGAAGGCGCGGCGAATCACCCGGCGCATGGCTGCCTGCGGTGATGCCTGGTTCGCGACTTCGCGCAGTTCGCTCAGGTGCCGGCGCGAGCAGTCCAGTACCAGGCGGGCATAGAGCGCCTCCTTGCTGGAAAAGTGCTTGTACACCGTGCCCTTGCCGATGCCGGCGTGAAGCGCCACTTCGGCGATGGTGACGCGGTCCCAGGATTGCTCCTGAAACAGCTGGCGAGCGGATTCGAGCAGGGCGTTTTCCCGTTGCTGGAAGAGTTGATCCTGGTAGCGCATGGGCCTTTCACGGAGAGTTGTGACCGGTGGTCATACTATGACTGTTGGTCACAGTGCGGCAAGGAGGGAGTTGTAACAAGGCACTTGGTGGGGATGGGCGTTCGCCATGGCGTTGGCGATTGGAGAGGTAATCGTAGGTGGTTGGCGACGCTGGAAACACGTTGCGAGACGTGACGCCAGGCGTAGGGTGCGCCATGCGCACCAGGGCGGCGGTAGTGAATGGGTGCGCCATGCGCACCCTGTGTGCGGCCGTCAGCGCGCCACGCTAACCCCTTCGAGGCTGGCGAAGGAGGTGTCCTTGGCGGTGAGCAGGAAGTCGCGCATGAAGGGCGCATCGAGCATGTCGGTGCGGATCGCCGCATAGAGCGTGGCGAACAGGCCCTTTTCCCCCAGGCGCTTGGCGCTGACGTAGCCGCGCGAGCTGTACTCGTGCAGCGCCCAGTTGGGCAGGCCGCACACGCCGCGGCCGCTGGCCACCAGCTGCATCATCATCACCGTCAGCTCCGAGGTGCGCACCTGCGCCGGCTCCACGTCGGCCGGCTCGAGAAAGCGGGTGAAGATATCCAGGCGGTCGCGCTCCACCGGGTAGGTGATGAGGGTTTCCGTGGCCAGATCCAGCGGCTGGATGAAGGCCTTGTGCGCCAGACGGTGCTGGTTGGCCACAGCAAGCATCGCCTCGTAGGTGAACAGCGGCACATAGGTGATGCCGGCCAGCTCGACGGGATCCGAGGTCACCACCAGGTCCAGGTCACCACGGGCCAGCGCCGGCAGCGGGGCAAAGGAGAAGCCCGAGGCCAGGTCCAGTTCCACCTCCGGCCAGGCATCGCGAAACTGGTCGATGGTCGGCATCAACCATTGAAAGCAGCTGTGGCACTCGATGGCCATGTGCAGCCGACCGGCAGTGCCGCCGGCCAGGCGCGCCAGGTCACGCTCGGCGCCGCGCAGCAGCGGCAGGGTGGCGTCGGCCAGCTGCAGCAGGCGCAGGCCGGCGCTGGTGAAGCGTACCGGCTTGGTCTTGCGCACGAACAACTGCAGGCCCAGGCGTTCTTCCAATTCCTTGAACTGGTGCGACAGCGCCGACTGGGTCAGGTGCAGGCGCTCGGCCGCCTCCACCAGGCTGTCGGTTTCGCGCAGGGCGTGCAGGGTTTTCAGATGGCGCAGCTCGAGCATGACGATTCTCTACGAGGGTTTCGCTCATCCAATGTCAGGGCTGGATGAAGGCAGTTCATACAGCCTACATGAGTAAATCTTTAGATCAAGACGAAAATCTTGAGTTTGTCTCACTCGGTGTCGATGCCGAGAATGGCGCCATCTCGATTTCATACTGGAGCGTTCCGACATGGCCCTGTCCCATTCCCTCGGCTTCCCGCGCATTGGCCGCGACCGCGAACTGAAGAAAGCCCTCGAAGCCCACTGGAAAGGTGAACTGGACGAAGCCGGCCTGCGCACCGTTGGTCAGCGCCTGCGGGCCGAGCATTGGCAGCTGCAGAAGGACGCCGGTATCGACCTGCTACCGGTGGGCGATTTCGCCTGGTACGACCAGGTGCTCGCTCATTCCCTGGCCTTCGGCGTGATTCCCGAGCGCTTTCGCCCGGCCGCCGGCAAGCCGGCGCTGGATACCCTGTTCGCCATGGCGCGGGGGGCCGTTGCAAACAAGAGCGGTGGCAGTTGCTGCGGTGGTGCTCACGCGCAGGAGATGACCAAATGGTTCGATACCAACTACCACTATCTGGTGCCGGAATTCAGCGCTGATCAGCAGTTCGCCCTGAGCTGGGAGCAACTGTTCGAGGAAGTGGCTGAGGCGCATGCCCTCGGTCACAGCGTCAAGCCGGTGCTGATCGGCCCGCTGACCTATCTGTGGCTGGGCAAGGAAAAGGGCAGCGACTTCGATCGTCTCGATCTGCTGGAGCGGTTGCTGCCGGTCTATGGCGAGATCTTCCAGCGGTTGGCGGCGCAGGGCGTGGAATGGGTACAGATCGACGAGCCGATCCTGGTGCTGGACCTGCCGCAGGCGTGGAAGAATGCCTTCGAGCGTGCCTACAACCTGATTCAGCGCGAGCCGTGCAAGAAGCTGATCGCCACCTACTTCGGCGGCCTGGAGGACAACCTCGGTCTGGCCGCCAACCTGCCGATGGACGGTCTGCATATCGACCTGGTGCGCGCGCCCGAGCAGTACCCGACCATTCTCGACCGCCTGCCAGCCTATAAAGTGTTGTCGCTGGGCGTGGTCAACGGGCGCAACGTCTGGCGCTGCGATCTGGAGAAGGTGCGCGAGCTGCTGCGCCATGCCCACGAACGTCTTGGCGAGCGCCTGTGGGTCGCGCCGTCCTGTTCGCTGCTGCACAGCCCGGTGGACCTGGAGCGCGAGGATCAGCTGGACGCCGAACTGAAGAGCTGGCTGGCCTTCGCCGTGCAGAAGTGCCAGGAGGTCGCCTTGCTCGGCAGGGCCCTGGAGGCGCCGGATGATGCCTCGGTGCAAGCCGCGCTGGAAGCCAGCCGTGCGGTGCAGGCCGCCCGCGCCGCATCGACGCGCATTCACAAACCTGAGGTGAAGGCGCGTCTGGAGGCGATTCGTCCGCGTCATGCCCAGCGCCAATCGCCGTTCGCCGAACGCATCGCGCAACAACGTGAATGCCTGCAGCTGCCGTTGCTGCCGACCACCACCATCGGCTCCTTCCCGCAAACCTCGGCCATCCGCCTGGCGCGACAGTCGTTCAAGCAGGGCAAGCTGAGTGCGGCCGAGTACACCGAGGCCATGCGCGCCGAAATTCGCCACGCCGTTGAGGTGCAGGAGAACCTTGGTCTGGACGTGCTGGTGCACGGCGAGGCCGAGCGCAACGACATGGTCGAGTACTTCGCCGAGCAGCTCGACGGCTACGCCTTCACCCGCTTCGGCTGGGTGCAGAGCTACGGCTCGCGCTGCGTCAAACCGGCGGTGATAGTCGGCGATCTGAGCCGCCCGCAGGCCATGACCGTGGAGTGGATCAAGTACGCCCAGGGCCTGACCGACAAGCCGATGAAGGGCATGCTGACCGGCCCGGTGACCATGCTGATGTGGTCCTTCCCGCGCGAGGACGTCTCCCGCGAAGCGCAGGCGCGACAGCTGGCGCTGGCCATTCGCGACGAGGTGGTGGATCTGGAGGCGGCGGGTATCCGCATCATCCAGATCGACGAGGCGGCGTTCCGCGAGGGGCTGCCGCTGCGCCAGGCGGCCTGGCAAGGCTACCTGGACTGGGCGACCGAGGCCTTCCGCCTGACCGCCAGTGGGGTGCGCGACGAGACGCAGATCCACACCCACATGTGCTACAGCGAGTTCAACGATGTGATCGAGTCCATCGCCGCCATGGACGCCGATGTCATCACCATCGAGACCTCGCGTTCTGACATGGAGCTGCTGGAGGCTTTCGAGCGCTTCGACTACCCCAACGAGATCGGCCCGGGCGTCTACGACATCCACTCGCCGCGCGTGCCGGACAGCGCCGAGATGGCCGGTCTGTTGCGCAAGGCGGCGCGGCGTATCCCGCTCGAGCGCCTGTGGGTCAACCCCGATTGCGGCCTGAAGACCCGTGCCTGGCCGGAGACCGAGGCGGCGCTGGTGAACATGGTGGCGGCGGCCAGGCAGTTGCGTGCCGAACTGGCCTGACCGTTCTCTCGGCCCGGCGAACGCCCCTTGCACAGGTATGTGAAGGGCGTTCCCGACGCTCTTGATGGCGCCTGCCGTCACCTGGGAAGCGACCGCTCGTCCCCCTTCATCAAACTGTCATGCTTGTGTGGCAGCGCCGTCGAACGTCTTTCATCAGACTCGCGTTTCAGTGGGGTTCTGCGTTTCTGGTGTTTCCATGCGTGCGTTCATTTTCTTCGCCGCGCTGCTGTGCGGCCTGCCGTCCTTTGCGGCCAATCATTGCGACCTGTCCGAGCCGACCCGTTACGCGGAGGTGGGCGACGTGCGCCTGGCCTACCAGAGCGTTGGCAGTGAGCACGATCCGGCATTGCTGCTGATCATGGGGCTCGGTGGGCAACTGATCCACTGGCCCGACGAAGTCGTTGAACGCCTGTGTCAGCAGGGTTTTCGCGTGGTGCGTTTCGATAATCGCGATGTCGGTCTGAGCGTCTGGCAGAAGCCGGCCCCGAGCATCAATCTGGCTTACGAGGTGCTGCGCTACCGACTGGGGCTGTCGCTCGGCGCGCCGTACCACCTGCGTGACATGGCTGGCGACGCGCTGGGGTTGATGGACAGTCTCGATGTCGATGCCTTCCACGTGCTGGGCGCGAGCATGGGCGGCATGATCGCCCAGCACCTGGCCGATCTGGCGCCGCAGCGCGTGCTCAGCCTGACGCTGGTGATGACCAGTTCCGGCGCCCAGGGCCTGCCTGCACCCAGCGATGCCCTGGTGGCGCTATTGGCCCGACGCGAGGCCGGCAGCCGGGAGGCGGCCCTGCAGCAGCAGGCCGACCTGCTCGCCGCGTTGGGCAGCCCGGCGGTACGTGATGATCGGGCGATGCTGCTGCATCAGGCCGAACTGGCTTATGACCGTGCCTTCAACCCCGAGGGCGTGCAGCGACAGTTGCTGGCGATCCTGGCCGAATCGAGTCGGGTCGAACTGCTCAACCGCCTGCAGGTGCCGACGCTGGTGGTGCATGGCACCGCCGATCCCTTGCTGCCGGTGATGCATGGTGTGCACGTGGCGGCGCACATAAAAGGTGCCGAGCTCAAGCTGATTCCGGGCCTGGCTCACCGTTTTCAGGATGCTTTCAAGGAGCCGTTGCTGGCCGCGGTGCTGCCGCACCTGGCAGCACACCGCAGTGATCTGGGGCTGGCGCGTCTGTGAGGCGAGGGGCGCTCACAGCTCCTGGTTGTGCTTGATCGCTTCGCGGCGTTGCAGCTGGTCGATGTGCTCGCTGCTGTGGCGTAGCAGCTTGTCGGCCATGGCCATGCGCTCGATGTAGCGGACGATGCTCTGCTCGGCATCGTGGCGTGAGGTGAAGGGGCCTTCCAGCGTGCCCTCGCGCGTGGCGAAGAAGTACTGGCCATTGACGGCGCTCAGGCGCGAGCTGCGGTAATGCGTGCCGGGCTGGGGGTCGACGTTGCGTTGGCCGAACATGACGAGAGCTCCATCTGCAGGTGCTGGATGATCTGAGTCTACTGCGCGCGCCGCGCGGCGTAGGGGCAGGCGACCAATGGTCGAAATTGCCGACCTGATCGCAGTTTTTGGTGGTATTTCCAGGATCTTGACGCCGGAGAGCTGACGTCTTCTCGCCGCTGACAGGTACAGTTACGGCTGGGAGCGGGGTGGAACTGTTACTGTGTCTATCTCCCTGCCTTCCCTAGAATGACCTGCTGCGGCTGGCAAGCTCTGCCGGCCGCGAGCTAGAGGTCACCATGCACATTTCTTCCGGCCGTTGGCTATACGGCCTGCTGCTCGCCCTGACCACGTCCGTGTTGTGGGGCATCCTGCCGATCAAACTGAAAGAAGTTCTTCAGGTGATGGACCCGATCACCGTCACCTGGTACCGCCTGGCGGTGGCCGGTTCGCTGTTGCTGGCCTACCTCGCCGCCTCGCGTCGTTTGCCGCGCTTTCGCCCGCTGGGCCGCAAGGGCGGCTGGCTGCTGGCGCTGGCCGTCGCCGGGCTGACCGCCAACTACGTGCTCTATCTGATGGGGCTCAACCTGCTCAGCCCGGGCACCACGCAACTGGTGATCCAGGTGGCGCCGATTCTGCTGCTGATCAGCAGCCTGTTCGTTTTCCGCGAGCGGTTCAGCCTGGGCCAGGCGATTGGCCTGCTGGTGATGCTGCTGGGCTTCGGCCTGTTCTTCAACCAGCGCCTGGGCGAGCTGCTGACTTCGCTGACCACCTACACCACGGGTGTGCTCACCGTGCTGGCGGCTGCTTTCGTCTGGACCTTCTACGGCCTGGCGCAGAAGCAGTTGCTGACGCTGTGGAGTTCGGTGCAGGTGATGATGGTGATCTACCTGGCCTGCGCACTGCTGCTGACGCCCTGGGCGCATCCGCTGCAAGTGCTGGAGTTGAGCCCGCTGCAGGGCTGGTTGCTGCTCGCCTGCTGCCTGAACACTCTGGTGGCTTACGGGGCCTTCGCCGAGGCGCTGGCGCACTGGGAGGCCTCCAGGGTCAGCGCGACCCTGGCCCTGACGCCACTGGTGACCTTCGTTTCGGTGGCCCTGGCGGCGAGCTGGTGGCCCGACCACGTGCTGCCCGAGCAGGTCAACTGGATCGCCTACGCCGGTGCGGTGGTGGTGGTCCTCGGTTCGGCGCTGACCGCCCTTGGGCCATCGATCATGGCCAGCTGGCGTGCGCGAGCGGCCTCCATACACCTTGACGAGACGGAGCGAGAGCAATGGACGAAATGAAGCAGGGCAACAAGCTGGCCGAGATCAACCGCAAGATCCTCGCACCGGGGGAGTCGTTACCGGCGGTGACGCTGCAGGACGGCAGCCGCGTGCAGACCGGTACGGTGGCCGCCATGCTGCATAACATCGGGCTTTACGACCAGGGCGCGCGCGGCGAGGTCGAGCGCGAGCTGCGCCTGGCGGTGCCGACCTTGTGCCGCGTCGGCCTGTTCCGCCTGTTCAGCCCCGAAGAATGGATGGCCAGTGCTACCAGCCCGGGGCGCCGCTTCGTTGGCGAGCAGGCGCGCGACTATCTGGCTGCGAGCGCTCCGGAGAACGTCACGCCCTGAGACCCAGTGCCTCGGCCTTGCGCAGCCAGTTCTGGCGTTGCTGTTCGTCGGACGGGCGCACCGGTGCGAATTCGGTCAGGCGGCGGGTTTTGATACCGCAGAAGCCGAGGATGGTACGCACCATCTGCCGATGCGCCGGCGCGCCGTAGATCCAGCGGAAGTACCAGCGAGGCGTATCCATGGTCACCAGCAGGTCGGCGCTGCGCCCGCTGAGCAGTTTGTCCCACAGCTGTGAGCGATTGCGATAGCGGAAGGCGAAGCCGGGCAGAAATACCCGGTCGAAGAAGCCCTTGAGCAGTGCCGGCAGGCCGCCCCACCAGACCGGATAGACGAGCACCAGGTGCTCGGCCCAGTGGATCAGGCGCTGGGCCTCGAGCAGATCCGGCTCCAGGGATTGGCTCTGGTCGTAGCCGTCGCGCAGTATCGGGTCGAACTGCATCTCGCCCAGCCTGAGCTGGCGCACCACATGGCCCTTGCTGCGTGCGCCGTGGCTGTAGGCCTCGGCCAAGGCATGGCAGAGGCTGTCCTTCTTCGGCGTGCCGAGAATCAGCAGGATTCGCTTGCCGTCGCCTTCCAGCGGGGTGGCGCCGCTCTTGCCCTCAGTCATGCCGACCGGCTCCGAGCATGTCCTGCGGGCGAACCCATTGCTCGAACTGTTCTTCGGTCAGGTAGCCGAGCTGCAGCGCGGCCTGGCGCAGGGTGCTGCCCTCGGCATAGGCCGTCTTGGCGATCTCCGCGGCCTTGTCATAGCCGATATGCGGGTTCAGCGCGGTCACCAGCATCAGGCCGTTTTCCAGGTGCGCGGCCATCTGCGCGGCGTCCGGCTGCAGTTCGGCCACGCAGTGCTGCTGGAAGTTGCGGCAACCGTCGGCGAGCAGGCGGATCGACTGCAGCAGGTTGTGGATGATCACCGGTTTGAACACGTTGAGCTGCAGGTGCCCTTGGCTGGCGGCGAAGCCGATGGTGGCGTCGTTGCCCAGCACCTGGCAGGCGAGCATCGACAGCGCTTCGCACTGGGTCGGGTTGACCTTGCCGGGCATGATCGAGCTGCCCGGCTCGTTGGCCGGCAGGCGCACCTCGGCAAGCCCGGCGCGCGGGCCGGAGCCGAGCAGGCGCAGGTCGTTGGCCAGCTTCATCAGCGCCACGGCCAGGGTTTTCAGGGCCCCGGAGAGCTGCACCAGTGGCTCGTGACCGGACAGCGCGGCGAACTTGTTCGGCGCGCTGGTCAGCGGCAGGCCGGACAGTGCGGCGAGCTCGGCGGCAATGGCCTCGGCGAAGCCGGCCGGGGCGTTGAGCCCTGTGCCGACGGCTGTGCCACCCTGGGCCAGCTCGCAGACGGCGGGCAGGGCGGCGCGGATCGCTGCTTCGGCATGGCCAAGCTGGGCGACGAAGGCGGAAAGCTCCTGGCCGAAGGTGATGGGTGTGGCGTCCATCATGTGGGTGCGCCCGGTCTTGACCAGGTTGGCGTGACGCTGCGCCTGCTCTTGCAGACCGTCGCGCAGCTCGGCCAGCGCCGGCAGCAGGCAATGACGCACGCCTTGGACGGCGGCGATATGCATGGCGGTGGGGAAGCAGTCGTTGGAGCTTTGTGCGCGGTTGACGTGATCGTTGGGGTGCACCGGGCTCTTCCCGCCACGGCTGCCGCCGGCCAGTTCGTTGGCGCGGCCGGCGATCACCTCGTTGACGTTCATGTTGCTCTGCGTGCCGCTGCCGGTCTGCCAGACCACCAGGGGAAACTGCGCGTCATGCTGGCCATCGAGCACTTCGTCCGCAGCCTGTTCGATCAACCGGGCGATGTCGGCCGGCAGCTCGCCGCTGCGGCTGTTGACCCGTGCGGCGGCCTTCTTGATCAGCGCCAGGGCGTGCAGCACCGCCATGGGCATGCGCTCCTGGCCGATGGCGAAGTTGATCAGCGAGCGCTGGGTCTGGGCGCCCCAATAGGCTTCGTTGGGGACCTCGATGGGGCCGATACTGTCGGTTTCGGTGCGGCTCATGGCGTTCTCCGGGGGCAATTGCAAGGTTGCTGGCAGTTTAGGTCGTGCCGCCCGGTACTGGTTCCGCAACTTATCTATCGCGCCTATTACCAGCGGGCGTGCGTCTCGCCCAGCCAGCCGAGGGCGCCATCCACCGGCACGCGTTCGCCCTTGGGGCCGCGCAGTACACCGCTGTAATGGCCGAAGCGCTGGATGGTATTGGCATGGAAGGGGCCGAGCTTGGGACAGGCTTTGTGCAGCTGGCGCGGGGTGAAGCGCAGGGCCACGCGATCGTCCTCGCTGTCCAGGCGCCACGGGGCCAGCGGCGCCTGCGAGCTGCGTTCGATGTGCAGCGGGCTGTCGAGCAATTGCAGTTCGCCACCGAACCACAGGGCATTTTCCGAGAGCCCGCTGTAGTCCAGCCAGCCGGAGCCGAAATTCCCGGCGATGCCGCCAGCGGCGGCAAAGGCCGCGCGCTGCCAGTAGCTGTTCAGTGGCCAGACGCCACGGCCGAAATCCAGGGCGGCGAAGCTATGCCCGGGCACGCAGCTGTACTGTTTGCGCCCCAGCTGCACGCTGCCGGCCGCCGGCAGGCCGAGTTGGCGGCTGGTGGCGTGGAAACCGCCGCCCTGCAGAGGGGCGACCAGGTTGATCGACTGCAGGTGGGCCGGGCGCTGAATGTCCAGTGCGACCTGCAGCGGCTGGCCGCCGATGTCCGGCGCGGTGGCGGAGAGACGAAGGCGCCCGGAATGCTCATCGATGCGCAGTTGCAGGCGCGAGTGATTGAAGGCGTGGCTTTCCAGCGGCAGATCGGGCAGCTGGCAGCCCAGGCCGAAGGGGCGGAGCTGGGTATGGGCCACGGACTGGCCGCTGTCCAGATCGAGGAAGTAGGCGGCGCCGTAGCCCACGTAGTCGAGATCGGCGAGGGTCAGCGCAAGCATCCATTGCGGCGTGGTGATGCACCAGTGATTCCAGCGTTTGCGTCGGCCGGCGTGGCCGTGCAGGGTACAGTCCACCTGCGGGCGACTCGACCAGCCGATGGCCTCGTCCAGCAGTCGCCCTTTGCTGTCGCAAAGCCGCTGGAGCGGAAAGGTGGCGTGTGAGGCGAGACTGGTCATCGGGCACGTCCGTGTGTGTGCGCGGGTTGGCGATCAGGTGCCGGAGCGGGCGCTGCGCAAGCCGTTGGTATGGAAAGCGGAGATCGCAAGCATGCAGAGCCAACTCAAGCATGAGCAAGTACTGGCAATTTGGCAACTGACCAGTGGGTGCGCCAGTGGGCAGCCTGTCTGTGAGGTGGTGCACAAATCGCGTCTCTTGAGGGATTTTGGCGCAGGGCACAAAATGCCGGCACCGCAGTCTACCCAGACTCATTCATAGCCCTGGACGCCTTCTCATGCTCCGTTTCTCCCAACTCTGCACCGCCGTTCTGCTCAGCGCGAGCGCATCCCTGGCCATGGCCGATGCCGCCAGTCACGCCGCCGATGCCGAGCGTTTCCTCAAGCTGGCCCACGCCGACAAGCTGACCGTGCCGGTGTACGGCCAGGTGCAGCAGATGTTCGCCCAGCGTTTCGCCGAGGCGCCGAATGGCAAGAAGGCGGTGCTGGAAAGCTATCAGGCCAAGGCCAATGCCGCGCTGGACAAGGCGGTGGGCTGGGACAAGCTCAAGCCGGACATGGTCAAGCTCTACACCAGCAACTTCAACGAGCAGGAGCTCAAGGACCTGATCGCTTTCTACGAATCGCCGCTGGGGCAGAAGGTGCTGCAGAAGATGCCGACCCTGACCGCGCAGTCCGCGCAGATCACCCAGAGCAAGCTGGAAACCGCCGTGCCCGAGGTGAACAAGCTGCTGGCGGACATGAGCAGCGAGCTCGGCCTGCCGAAACAACCCTGATGGAGCCCACGATGTCCAAGCAAGACCTGATCACCGCCGCCCTGGCCGCGTTGCAACCCGAGCACCTGGAGGTGCTGGACGAGAGCCACATGCACAGCCGCGGTCTGGAGACCCACTACAAGGCGGTGATCGTCAGCCCGGCGTTCGCCGGGCTGAATGCGGTGAAGCGACATCAGAAGGTCTACGCCACCGTTGGCGAACTGATGGGGCAGATCCATGCCTTGGCCCTGCATACCTATACCCCGCAGGAATGGGCAGAGCAGGGCGCAGCCCCGGCCTCGCCGACCTGCCGCGGCGGGCATTGAGGTAGCCGGATGCAATCCGGGGACGACCTGCGGCAGTTCCCGGATTGCATCCGGGCTACGTGACAGGCTGTCGCGCCTTGTCGCCAACCCGCCCCGGCGATTCTCTGCTTTGCTACAATCGCTCCCGCGCCGGCCCACGCCGGCGCTTTCGTTTAGATTCTCGATCCAGCGAGCTAGAGCCATGCAAGGCAAAAGCAGGCGAGGAAGCGCAGTGTACTTTTGTACTTGAGCATTCCGAGCCTGTTTTTAACGCAGCAGGGCCGACGCGCAGCTGATCGAAGTCCAGTCCGCCCTTTACGTGGGCGACTACTGAGAGAACTGTTCATGACCGACAAGATCGTCGTCGCGGCGCTGTATAAATTCGTCTCCCTGCCGGACTACCAGGCGCTACGCGAACCCCTGCTGCAAACCCTGCTCGACAACGGCATCAAGGGCACCCTGCTGCTCGCCGAAGAGGGCATCAACGGCACCGTGTCCGGCAGCCGCGCCGCCATCGATGCGCTGCTCGCCTGGTTCCGCCAGGACGCCCGCCTGGCCGATATCGACCACAAGGAATCCTACTGCGATGAGCAGCCGTTCTATCGCACCAAGGTCAAGCTGAAGAAGGAAATCGTCACCCTCGGCGTGCCGGGCGTTGACCCCAACCAGCGTGTCGGCACCTACGTCGAGCCGCAGGACTGGAACGCCCTGATCAGCGACCCCGAGGTGCTGCTGATCGACACGCGCAACGACTACGAGGTGGCCATCGGCACCTTCGAGGGCGCCATCGACCCCAAGACCAAGTCGTTCCGCGAGTTTCCCGAGTACGTCAAGGCCCACTTCGATCCGAGCAAGCACAAGAAGGTGGCGATGTTCTGCACCGGTGGCATCCGCTGCGAGAAGGCCTCCAGCTACATGCTCGGCGAGGGGTTCGAGGAGGTCTATCACCTCAAGGGCGGCATCCTCAAATACCTCGAGGAAGTGCCGCAGGAGCAGACCAAGTGGCGCGGCGACTGCTTCGTCTTCGACAACCGCGTGACCGTGCGCCACGACCTGTCCGAAGGCGACTACGATCAGTGCCACGCCTGCCGCAATCCGATTTCCGTGGAAGATCGCCAGTCCGAGTACTACAGCCCCGGCGTCAGTTGCCCGCATTGCTGGGATTCGCTGCCGGAGAAGACCCGTGAAAGCGCCCGCGAGCGGCAGAAGCAGATCGAGCTGGCCCGTGCGCGCAACCAGCCGCACCCCATCGGCCGCGACCCCCGCCAACTGAACGAGGCCTGACCATGGCTAGCCGCCTGCTCTACGTGATGGACCCGATGTGCTCCTGGTGCTGGGGCTTCGCACCCGTGGTCGAAGCCCTCGCCGAGCAGGCGGCTGCGGCCGGCGTGCCGCTGCAGATCGTGGTGGGTGGCCTGCGCCGCGATCAGGTGGCGATCGATGCGGCAGCGCGGGTGCGTTACCTGGGCTACTGGCAGGCGGTCAACGCCAGCACCGGGCAGCTGTTCGACTTCGACCACGGCCTGCCCGAGGGCATGGTGTACGACACCGAGCCGGCCTGCCGTGCGCTGGTCACCGCACGCCAGCTCGATGCGCCCAGCGCCTGGACCCTGCTCAAGCTGATCCAGCAGGCCTTCTACACCGAGGGTGCCGATGTCACCCAGGCCAGCGTGCTGGTGGAGTTGGCGGAGCGGGCCGGCATTCCGCGTATCGAATTCGCCGAGGCCTTCGACAGTCAGGCCATGGTTGATGCCACCGCTGCCGATTTCGCCTGGGTGCAGGATCTGGGCATCGCCGGTTTCCCCACCTTGCTGGCCGAGCGCGAAGGCCAGCTGGCGCTGCTGACCAACGGCTATCAGCCGCTCGAGGCGCTTTCGCCGCTGCTGGAACGCTGGCTGGAGCGCGCTGCCAATGCCTGATCGGTTGAGCTGGGCAGAAGTCCGTCGCCTGGCCCTGCGTCACAAGAAAGCGCTGATCCTGGCCAATCTGGTTGCCGTGCTGGCGACCCTGTGCAGCGTGCCGATCCCGCTGCTGTTGCCGCTGCTGGTGGACGAAGTGCTGCTGCATGACGGCGATGCGGCGCTCAAGGTGATGGACAACTTCCTGCCCGCCGAGTGGGAAACCGCCGCCGGCTACATCGGCCTGATGCTGCTGCTGACCCTGCTGCTGCGCGGCTCGGCGCTGATCTTCAACGTGCTGCAGGCGCGGCTGTTCGCCAGGCTGTCGAAGGACATCGTCTACCGCATCCGCATGCGCCTGATCGAACGGCTCAAGCGCATTTCCCTCGGCGAGTACGAGAGCCTGGGCGGCGGCACCGTGACCACCCACCTGGTCACCGATCTGGACACCCTGGACAAGTTCGTCGGCGAGACCCTCAGCCGCTTCCTGGTGGCGATCCTGACCCTGGTCGGCACCTCGGCCATCCTGATCTGGATGCACTGGCAACTGGCCCTGCTGATCCTGCTGTTCAACCCGCTGGTGATCTACGCCACCGTGCTGCTGGGCAAGAAGGTCAAGCACCTGAAGAAGCTGGAGAACGACAGCACCTCGCGCTTTACCCAGGCGCTGACCGAGACTCTGGATGCGATCCAGGAAGTGCGCGCCGGCAACCGCCAGGGCTACTTCCTCGGCCGCCTCGGCGGGCGGGCGCGCGAGGTGCGCGACTACGCCGTGGCCTCGCAGTGGAAGAGCGATGCCTCCAACCGCGCCAGCGGCCTGCTGTTCCAGTTCGGTATCGACGTGTTCCGCGCCGCGGCGATGCTCACCGTGCTGTTCTCCGACCTGTCCATCGGCCAGATGCTCGCGGTGTTCAGCTACCTGTGGTTCATGATCGGCCCGGTGGAGCAGCTGCTCAGCCTGCAGTACGCCTTCTATGCCGCCGGTGGTGCGCTGACGCGGATCAACGAGCTGCTGGCGCGCCAGGACGAGCCGCAGTACGCCGGGCGCGTCGACCCTTTCAAGGGGCGCGACACGGTCGGTATCGAGGTGCAGGGGCTGACCTTCGCCTATGGCGAGGAACCGGTGCTCGACCGGCTCGACCTGTCCATCGCTCCAGGCGAGAAGGTGGCCATCGTCGGTGCCTCCGGCGGCGGCAAGAGCACCCTGGTGCAGCTGCTGCTGGGCCTGTATACGCCGCAGGCCGGCAGCATCCGCTTCGGCGGCAGTGCGCTGGAGGAGATCGGCCTGGACTGCGTGCGCGACAACGTCGCGGTGGTGTTGCAGCACCCGGCGCTGTTCAACGACACGGTGCGCGCCAACCTGTGCATGGGCCGTGAGCGCAGCGACGAGGCCTGCTGGCGTGCGCTGGAGATTGCCCAGTTGGCACCGACCATCCAGGCGCTGCCGCAGGGGCTGGACAGCGTGGTCGGGCGCAGTGGCGTGCGTCTTTCCGGCGGCCAGCGTCAGCGCCTGGCCATTGCCCGCATGGTGCTGGCCGAGCCCCGGGTGGTGATCCTCGACGAAGCCACCTCGGCGCTGGACGCTGCCACCGAATACGCCCTGCACGAAGCGCTGGCGCAGTTCCTCAGCGGCCGTACCACGCTGATCATCGCCCACCGCCTGAGCGCCGTGAAGCAGGCCGATCGCGTGCTGGTGTTCGATGGCGGCAGCGTCGCCGAGGACGGTGACCACCAGCAGCTGATCGCCGATGGCGGTCTCTACGCCAAGCTCTACGGGCATCTGCAGCAGGGTTGATTGCACCGCTCCAACCTTCAGTTCGCTGCACTTTGCCCTCGGCGCCGGGGTGGCTGGTGAAATCCGCCAGCCCCCTGAAAAGCTGCTGGCACCGCTCTGTCACCGCCTTCCTGCCGATCCTGGAGACAACCGCGGCAGCTCGTCTGGCAGGCTGTCGAACCACTCTGGCAAGAAAACCTTACGCATTTGCAGGGGTAGCCATGCTGCCAGCCTGGCTGTAAGAAAAACTTGCCAAGGCTTTGCGGCCAGCGACCTGCCCGAGCCATCGCACCGCCTTGTTCGCCGTCTGCCATCGGGTTGTCATGGGTTCATCCAAACGCGCCCTGCGGCGCAGCCCACAAAAACAATGAGGAGGCGAGATGAACGCCGTGGCCAAGATCGAGCAGCACAACCCCATCGGAACCGACGGTTTCGAGTTCGTCGAATTCACCGCACCGACCGCCGAAGGCATCGAGCAACTGCGCCAGTTGTTCACCGCCATGGGCTTTACCGAAACCGCCAAGCACCGCTCGAAAGAGGTGTGGCTGTTCCAGCAGAACGACATCAACATCGTGCTCAACGGCAGCCCCACCGGGCACGTGCGCGCCTTCGGCGAGAAGCACGGCCCCAGC
The DNA here is from genome assembly GCF_029834875.1 of Pseudomonas sp. GD04158. Taxonomy (NCBI): domain Bacteria; kingdom Pseudomonadati; phylum Pseudomonadota; class Gammaproteobacteria; order Pseudomonadales; family Pseudomonadaceae; genus Pseudomonas; species Pseudomonas sp. GD04158. The sequence goes on from NZ_JAODYT010000025.1 coordinate 45,835, forward strand.
GCCTGCGCCATGGCCTTCCGGGTCAAGAACGCCGCCCAGGCCGCGGCCTACGTCGAGCAGCAGGGCGCCAAGCTGGTGGGCAGTCACGCCAATTTCGGCGAGCTGAACATTCCCTGCGTCGAAGGCATCGGCGGCTCGCTGCTGTATCTGGTTGACCGCTATGGCGACAAGACCATCTACGACGTCGACTTCGAGTACATCGAAGGCCGCAGTGCCAACGACAACGCTGTCGGCCTGCAGTGCATCGACCACCTGACCCACAACGTGCGCCGCGGACAGATGGACGTATGGTCCGGCTTCTACGAGCGCATCGCCAACTTCCGCGAGATTCGCTACTTCGACATCGAAGGCAAGCTCACCGGCCTGTTCTCCCGCGCCATGACCGCGCCATGCGGCAAGATCCGCATCCCGATCAACGAGTCGGCCGACGACAAGTCGCAGATCGAGGAATTCATCCGCGAGTACCACGGCGAGGGCATTCAGCACATCGCCCTGTCCACCGACGACATCTACGCCACCGTGCGCCAGCTGCGCGCCAACGGCGTGGACTTTATGACCACCCCGGACACCTATTATGAAAAGGTCGACAGCCGCGTCGCCGGCCATGGCGAGCCGACCGATGTGCTGCGCGAGCTGAACATCCTGATCGACGGAGCGCCGGGCGATGACGGCATCCTGCTGCAGATCTTCACCAACACGGTGATCGGCCCGATCTTCTTCGAGATCATCCAGCGCAAGGGCAATCAGGGTTTCGGCGAGGGCAACTTCAAGGCGCTGTTCGAGTCGATCGAGGAAGACCAGCTGCGTCGCGGTGTGATCTCCGAGGAGTGATGCGATGAGCCGCCAATGGATCCGCTTTCCCCTGCGTGAAGGCGAGTGCTCGCGCCAGGCGCATTGCGACCTGCCGCAGGGCACCTACGAGCGCGAGATGGGCCGTGAGGGCTTCTTCGGCCCCACCGCGCACCTGCACCACAAGCATCCGCCCACCGGCTGGATCGACTGGGAAGGCCCGCTGCGCCCGCATGCGTTCAACTTCAACGACATCCCCAGCGAGCGCGACTGCCCGCTGGCGGCGCCGCTGACCCTGCACAACGCCGATGTGAAGTTGCGTGTGTGGCGCACCCACGGCGCCATGCGCCACCTGGTGCGCAACGCCGACGGCGACGAGTTGCTGTTCGTCCACGAAGGGGCAGGGCACCTGTATTGCGATTTCGGCCATCTGGAGTACCGCGACGGCGATTACCTGCTGATCCCCCGCGGCACCGCCTGGCGCATCGAGGCCAGCACGCCGAGCTACTTCCTGCTGATCGAGAACAGCGACGGCGCCTACCAGCTGCCGGACAAGGGCCTGCTGGGGCCGCAGGCGATCTTCGACCCCGCCGTGCTCGATCATCCGCGGCTCGACGAGGCCTTCAAGGCGCAGCAGGACGAGAACACCTGGCAGATCAGGATCAAGCGGCGCAATCAGATCAGCACCGTGACCTACCCGTACAACCCGCTGGACGTGGTCGGCTGGCACGGCGACAACACCGTGGTGCGCCTGAACTGGCGTGACATCCGTCCGCTGCTCAGTCATCGCTATCACCTGCCGCCGTCGGCGCACACCACCTTCGTCGCCAACGGCTTCGTGGTCTGCACCTTCACCCCGCGGCCGGTCGAATCCGACCCCGGCGCGCTCAAGGTGCCGTTCTATCACAACAACGACGACTACGACGAAGTGCTGTTCTATCACCGCGGCAACTTCTTCAGCCGCGACAACATCGAGGCTGGGATGGTCACTCTGCACCCCTGCGGTTTCCCCCACGGGCCGCACCCCAAGGCGCTGAAAAAGAGCCAGGAGGACCCGGCGACCTTCATCGACGAGGTGGCGGTGATGATCGACACCCGCCGCGCGCTGGAAGTGGCCGATGCCGCCGGCGCGGTGGACGTGGCCGAGTACGTCAACTCCTGGCGCGCGCCGGGGTTGTAGGACGCGCGGGGCCGCCTAGGCTGTGCGCCCGATGACTGATTGCAATGGTGCGCACAGCGCACCCTACGAGGTTTGAACATGAAACTCGCATCACTGAACCAGGGCCGCGACGGCGTGCTCGTCGTGGTCTCCCGCGACCTGGCCCGCGCCGTGCGCGTACCGCAGATCGCCGCCACCCTGCAGGCCGCGCTGGACGACTGGGCCGTGACCCGGCCCAAGCTCGAAGCGGTCTATCAGCGTCTCAACGACGGTCTGGAGGAGGGCGCCTTCGCCTTCGATCAGGCCGCTTGCCACAGCCCGCTGCCGCGTGCCTACCACTGGGCCGACGGCAGCGCCTATGTCAATCACGTCGAGCTGGTGCGCAAGGCGCGTGGCGCCGAGATGCCGGAATCCTTCTGGCACGACCCGCTGATGTACCAGGGCGGCGCCGATGCCTTTATCCCGCCGCACAGCCCGATCCGCCTGGCCGACGAAGCCTGGGGCATCGACCTGGAAGCCGAGCTGGCAGTGATCACCGACGACGTGCCGATGGGCGCCACGCCGGCTGAAGCGGCAGGCCATATCCGCCTGCTGATGCTGGTCAACGACGTGTCGCTGCGCAACCTGATCCCTGGCGAGCTGGCCAAGGGCTTCGGCTTCTACCAGAGCAAGCCGTCGTCGAGCTTCTCGCCGGTGGCCATCACCCCGGACGAGCTGGGCGACAGCTGGAAGGACGGCAAGGTGCACCGGCCGCTGGTCTCGCACATCAACGACGCGCTGTTCGGCCAGCCGAACGCCGGCGTGGACATGACCTTCAACTTCCCCACCCTGGTCGCCCACGCCGCCAAGACCCGCCCGCTGGGCGCCGGCACCATCATCGGTTCGGGCACCGTGTCCAACTACGACCGCAGCGCGGGCTCTTCCTGCCTGGCGGAAAAGCGCATGCTGGAAATCGTCGAGCAGGGCGAGGCGAAGACGCCGTTCCTCAAGTTCGGCGATCGGGTGCGTATCGAGATGTTCGACGTAGCCGGGCAGAGCATCTTCGGCGCCATCGATCAGGTGGTGGAAAAGTATGAGTAGCCCGGATGAAATCCGGGAAATTCCCAGGCCAGCCCCGGATTGCATCCGGGCTACGGGGGATGATCGATGCTGAAACTCTATGGCTACTGGCGCTCCAGCGCCGCCTACCGCGTGCGTATCGCCCTGAACCTCAAGGGCCTGGCTTACCAGCAGGTGCCGGTGCACCTGGTCAAGGATGGCGGGCAGCAGCACGGCGCCGACTACCGCGCGTTGAACCCGCAGGGGCTGCTGCCGCTGCTGGTGGACGAGGAGAACGGCGGCGTACGCATCGCCCAGTCCCTGGCGATCATCGAATACCTCGAGGAAATCTTCCCGGTACCGGCGCTGCTGCCGGCCGATCCGGCCGAGCGCGCCCAGGTGCGGGCGCTGGCGCTGCACATCGCCTGCGATGTGCATCCGCTGAACAACCTGCGCGTGCTGCAGTACCTGTCCAGCGAGCTGGGCGCCTCCGACGAGGCGAAGAACGCCTGGTACAGGCACTGGGTCGGCCTCGGCCTGGCGGCGGTGGAAGAGGGGCTGGCGGCCTTCGACGGTCGTCTGTCGCTTGGCGAGCGGCCGGGATATCTGGAAGCCTGTCTGATCCCGCAGCTGTATAATGCGCGGCGTTTTAACTGTGACCTTGCCGCGTACCCACGCATTCTCGCCCTGGCGGCGCGCTGCGAACCCCTGCAGGCCTTCCAACAGGCCGCGCCGGAGGTGCAGCCCGACGCTCAGTGAGCCCGGTTGGCTTCGCCCACCGAGCCCAGGCGAACCCGGCCCGATAAAAGCCTTGCATTCCGCTGCGCCACAAGCGCGGCGGGTCCGATTCTCGTCACAGATAAAAACAAACAGGTGACGCATGACCCGTGAAAAACCCAAGAACCTCTGGCTCTCGCGCTGGGGCTTCATCCTCGCTGCAACCGGCTCGGCCGTGGGCCTGGGCAATATCTGGAAGTTCCCCTACATCACCGGCGAGTACGGCGGCGGCGCCTTCGTGCTGATGTACCTGGCGTGCATCCTGGCCATCGGCATTCCGGTGATGATGACCGAGATCGCCATCGGCCGCCGCGGCCGCGGCAGCCCCATCGATGCTATCGGCCGGGTGGTACGCGAGAACCAGGGCAACCCGCTGTGGAAGGCGGTCGGCGGCATGGCCATGCTCGCCGGTTTCATGATCCTGTGTTTCTACGTGGTGGTGGCCGGCTGGGCCTTCGCCTACACCTGGAAGATGCTCGACGGCTCGCTGGCCGCCACCAGCGTCGAGGCGCTCGGCGGGGTGTTCGAGGCGCACAACGCCAACCCCTGGCAGCTCGGCGGCTGGAGTGTGCTGGTGGCGCTGCTGACCCTGTGGATCGTGGCCAAGGGCGTGCAGCAGGGCATCGAGAACGCCGTGCGCTGGATGATGCCGGGGCTGGCGCTGATGCTGATCGTGCTGGTCGGCTACGCCTTCACCAGCGGTAGCTTCCACGCCGGGTTCGACTTCCTGTTCCATTTCGATGCCTCGAAGATCACCGGCGAGGCGTTGCTGGCCGCATTGGGCCATGCCTTCTTCACCCTCAGCCTGGCCTCGGGCGCCATCCTCACCTACGGCTCCTACATCCCCGACGGCCAGTCCATCGCACGCACCACCTTTCTCGTGGCGATCTGCGACACCTGCGTGGCGCTGCTGGCGGGGCTGGCGATCTTCCCGATCATCTTCGCCAATGGCATGAGCCCGGGCGCAGGGCCGGGGCTGATCTTCATGAGCCTGCCGCTGGCCTTCCAGCAGATGCCGCTGGGCACCGCCTTCGGCGTGCTGTTCTTCGCCATGGTGTCGATCGCCGCGCTGACCTCGGCCATCTCCATGATCGAGGCCACCGTCGCCTACCTGAACGAAAAACACGGTATCAGCCGTCTGAAGTCCGCTGCCTTGGCCGGTGCCGTGCTGCTGGTCATCAGCCTGCTGGCCATGCTGTCGTTCAACCTGCTGGCCGGCTGGACGCCGCTGGGCAAGAACGTCTTCGACTGGCTGGACTACCTGACCTCGCGCTGGATGATGCCGCTGGGCGGAATCTGCATGGCGATCCTCGCCGGCTACGTGCTCAATCGCGAGATCATGCGCGACGAGCTGGACCTGCCGCCGCTGGGTTATGCGCTGTGGCTGTTCATGGTGCGTTACGTCAGCCCGGTGCTGATCATGGTGGTGTTCCTCCACGCCCTGGGCTGGCTGCTGTTCGATCCGGTGGCGCAGTGGTACTGGATCGCCGGCGCCATCGGCCTGCTGACGGTCGCCGGCGAGGTGCTGCGGCCACGCGTGGTGCCGGTGCTGGCCGGTCGCTGAGTCTGGCGGCAGATCGAGGCGCAGCTCCGCGAGGGGCTGCGCCTTTTTTGTGGGCGGCGAAAATTCGCCAGTAATTCGGCGTCAATAAGCGGATAGTTGCCGAGCGGGGCCGGGTCATCGTCCGGCAGCGGCTATGCTCAAAGAAGCGAATTGGCGAATTGCCAGTACTCAAGCAGGGTGCCCCTCCTGCCGATACCTGGGTTTCGGTTTGGCACAGCAGTTGCGTTGCCTTCCGACCAGGCTGCGCTCACGAGGTGCGGTCCTATAAGAAGAACCCTGGAGTTGCCCCTATGTTTGAACCTGCCGCACGTCTGTTCGCCAACCTTGCCGTTGGCAAGAAACTCTTCATCGGCTTCGGTCTGGTATTGCTGCTCACCGCAGCCATGACCGGCAGCGGCTTTCTTGCCGTGCAAGCCGTGCTGCAGGGGCACGCCCAGGTCGGCCAGCTGGCACAGGTCAACCAGGAGATTCTCCAGGCCCGCCGCCTGGAACGCAGTTTCGCCATCGAGCAGACCCCGCAGAGCGCGGAGCGCGTGCGGGCCAGCCTGCTTCAGGTGCAGGGACTGCTCGACCAGCTCGCGCAGAACGGTTCGGGCGCCAGCTCGCGCAATCAGACCATGCAGCAGGCCGTGGCCGAGTACCTCAAGCAGTTCGACAACTATGTCGAGCAGCAGGACAAGGCGCGCGAGGCGCGCCGCGACATGCGCGCCGCCGCCGCGGAAACCCGCGACCAGTTCGAGGTGATCGAACTGGACATGTACGACGCCGTGCGCGAGCTGCGTCTGCAGGGCGACCGCCTGCGTGGCAGCGATCCGCTGACCCTGGCCGAGACCGCCTCCGGTCTGAGCAAGCGCATGCTCGACCTGCGTGGTCATGAAAGCCTGTACATCATCGACGGTTCGGCCGAGGCGCTGGAGGAGTGGGAGTACGTCAGCGAAGACCTGCAGACCGTGGCCCGCAGCCTGATGGTATGGCTCAACGACGACCAGAAAGGCGCCATCGACACCGCCTTGCAGGCGCTGACCCTGTACCAGCGCTCGTTCCTCTACTACCAGCAGCTGCGTGAGCAGAACCAGGCGACGGAAAACGCCATGATCGAACGCGCGCGTTCCGTGGTGGACCTGGCCGAAGCCGCCCAGGCCGCGGCCGAGCAGGGCATGCTCGACGACAGTCAACGCGCCTTGGTGATGCTCGGCATCATGGGCGCCGCAGCGGTGGTGCTGGGCCTGTGCGCAGCCCTGCTGATCACCCGCCTGATCGTTGTGCCGCTGCGCCAGAGCGTCAGCTTCGCCCAGCGCATCGCCAGTGGCGATCTGAGTCAGGACATTCCCCAGCAGCGCAGCGACGAGGTCGGCCAGTTGTTTGCCGCCATGCAGGACATGACCCTCAGCCTACGCAACCTGGTCGGCCGTATCGGTGGCGGCGTCGGGCAGATCGCCGCCGCTGCCGAGCAGCTGTCGGCCATCACCGCGCAGACCAGTGCCGGTGTGCAGACGCAGAAGCTGGAAACCGAACAGACCGCCACCGCCATGCACCAGATGGCCGCCACCGTGCAGGAGGTGGCGCAGAACGCCGAGCAGGCCTCGCTGGCCGCACGCGACGCCGATCTGGAGGCGCAGCAGGGCAATCGCGTGGTGCAGCAGGCAGTGGATCAGATCGACAGCCTGGCCAGCGAGGTGGAACAGTCGGCCGAGGCCATCGCTGCGCTGAACCAGGAGAGCGCGCGTATCGGCAGCGTCCTGGAAGTGATCCGCAACGTCGCCGAGCAGACCAACCTGCTGGCGCTCAACGCCGCCATCGAAGCCGCGCGGGCGGGTGAGCAGGGCCGCGGCTTCGCCGTGGTCGCCGACGAGGTGCGGGCGCTGGCCAAGCGGGCCCAGGACAGCACCGAAGAGATCGAGAGCCTGATCGCCGGTCTGCAGCGCATGGCCAAGGGCGCCGTGCAGCAGATGGACAGCAGCCGCGAGCTGACTCGCCGCACCGTCGAGCTGGCGGGCGAGGCGGGCGATGCGCTGGGACGCATCACGCAGGCGGTGAGCACCATCGAGCAGATGAACCAGCAGATCGCCGCCGCCGCCGAGGAGCAGAGCGCGGTGGCCGAGGCGATCAACGAAAGCGTGACCCGCGTGCGCGACATCGGCGAGCAGAGCGCCGCCGCCACCGAGCAGACCGCCGCCTCCAGCGCCGAACTGGCGCGCCTGGGCGGGGAGCTGCAGGAGCTGGTGCGGCAGTTCCGCACGTAGGGTGCGCCGTGCGCACCAAACCTCCGGTGTTGGCGATCGGGCTGACCACCGCAACCGTTTTGCGGAATGTCCCCTGTGTACCTGGTGCGCGCGGCGCGCCCTGCGCAGCGCTGCTCCTGGTTACCGCTGGCTGAAGCGTTGTCCCGATAGCGCCGGGTGGTACAGCGGCTGCACCTTGTTGCCGGCCGGGTCGAGCAGATGGAAGCTGCGCGCCCCGTCGCCGTGATCGAAGGGGCGATCCAGCAACGTCACCCCACGCGCCTGGAGGTAGTGGTACCAGGCCTCCAGCTCCTCGACGCTGTCGACGATGAAGCCGTAATGATCGACCAGCGGCACGCCGTGACTCTCGGCATAGGCGCGGCCGAGGGAGAGGTTGTCGTTGCCGCAGGTCAGATAGACCAGATCCTCGTTGGCGCGGTGCAGCACCTGCATGCCCAGCACCTCCACGTAGAAGCGCTCGCACTCCTCCAGGTTGGGCACCAGCAGAGCCAGGTGGCGCAGGCCGTTGAGACGGGACGGACGGTCGAGCATGTGCGTGCACTCCTATTTTGTATACAATTTGTCTTTCAATATAAGACATAAAGGAGTGTGCTGTGTACGGCCTTCTGCTCAAGACCCGCCTCAAGCCGGGTGCCTGCGATGCCTTCATGGACGCCATGCGCGTCAACGCCGCCGCCTCGGTGCGCGACGAGCCGGGCTGTCTGACCTTCGACGTGCTGCGCGACCGCAGCGACGCGGACCTGGTCTGGCTGTACGAGGTCTACGTCGACGAGGCGGCCTTCGAGGCGCATATGCGCACGCCGCATTTCCTCGCCAGCCGGCCGCTGGTGGAACCGCTGATCGAGAGCCAGGAGGCCATCGAGGCCGACCTGCTGGCGCTCAATCCGTCACGCTGACTGCATCTCCCTCAACCCAGGTGAAAGCCGCCGTCGATGGGGATGATGGCGCCGGTCATATAGGCCCCGGCGCTGCCGGCCAGGGTCAGTGCCAGGGCGGCCATCTCGTCCTCGCGGCCCCAGCGTTTCATCGGAATCAGCGCCGTGTCGGCGGCCAGCGCTGCTTCGTCCTCGGCGATGAAGCGCGTCATCTTGCTCGGAAAACGCCCCGGTGCGATCACGTTGACGTTGATGTGCTCGCCCACCAGTTCCTTGGCCAGCATGCGCGACAGCTGGTGCAGCGCCGCCTTGCTCGGCCCGTAGGCGTAGGCCTGCTCGCCCATGGCGCTGATGCCGGCCACCGAGCCGATATTGATCACCCGCGCCGGGCATTCGGCCGAGCCGGCCCTGCGCAGCAGCGGCAGCAATTGCTGGATGCAGCCGAACACCGAGGTGACGTTGAGCTGCATGACCTTCTCCCAGCCCTTGGCCGGGTAGCTTTCCAGCGGCGCGCCCCAGGTGGTGCCGGCGTTGTTGACCAGAATGTCCAGGCGCTCGAGGCGCTCGCCCAGCTCGCGCGCCAGGGCCTGCACGCCTTCCTCGCTGGCCAGGTTGGCGGCGATGCCGGTGCACCGACCCAGGGCCGAGAGTTCGGCGGCGGTCTGCGCGCAGGCTTCGCCATCGCGGGCGCAGACATAGACATGGGCGCCAGCCTCGACGAAAGCCTTGGCGATCATCAGGCCGATGCCGCTGGTACCGCCGGTGACCAGGGCGGTGCGCCCGACAAGGGAAAAGTACGGATGCATGGAGAAGACCTCGGGGTTGGCTGATCAGGCCATCACCCTAGGGCCGAAGACGGGAGCGCGCAGGCATCATTGCCGGCCAGAATGATCAGCCATGTGCCAGACCCTCGTAGGGTGTCGCGGGGGCGCGGCAACGACGCGGGTAGACACCTGCACCGCATTTAGCCGCGAACCTTGCAGAGAACCTAGATGGTCTCTTCCACGCGCTGCAAGTCCAGCACGCGGATGCGCCCAGGCTCGGGGTAGTGCCAGTGCACGTCCAGATCCCAGAAGCGCGCGCCGTAACGCCGTTCGGGTTGCGGCTGCTGGTAAGCCGGGCGCGGGTCCTGCGCCAGGCACTGTTCGATCAGTTCCACCAGGGGCTCGGCCAAACGCAACGCATGCCGGCGTGCCTGTACCAGCGCATCGTCCTGCCAGTCCACGGCGATCAGCGGCGGCGGCGCCTCGGCCATGTCGTTGCGCGCACCTGCCACGGCATCGGCATAAGGTACATAGGGCTTGATATCCAGCACGGGCGTGCCGTCGAGCAGGTCGATGCCGGACAGGTACAGCCGATCCGGCTCGACCCGTTCCAGGCGCACCACCGACTGGCCGATGCCGTTGGGCCGGTGCGTGGCGCGGGTGCTGAACACGCCGACCGACTGATTTCCGCCCAGACGCGGCGGCCGCACCTTCAGGCGCGGCTTGTCTTCCAGCGTTTGGTGAAAGAGAAACAGCAGCCAGACATGGCTGACCTGCTGCAGACCCTGAACTGCGTCGCCCTGATCGAAGGGCGGCAACAACTCCAGCACGCCGCGGGCGGCGGGCGCTAGATGGGGCTGACGGGGGATGGCGAACTTTTCCTTGAAACAGGAGCGGACGATACCGACCGGGGTGACCAGATGCTGCATGGCTTCGGCTTAGCGACTGCGAACCGGTGCGTCGTACGGCACCCGGCAGCCGGCGTCGCGGAACGGGCCGGTAAAGGCGATCCAGCCATCGCCGGGGCTGACCTGGGCGCAGGTCAGATGGCCGTCGACCTTGCTCTGCCAGAGAAAGAAGGGCGCCGGTGCGGCAAGGCCGGGCAGGCTCAGGGCGAGCAGGGCGGTGAAGAGCAGGGTACGCATGATGGTGGTCTCCAGAGCGTGACGGACACAGCCTAACACGGCCTCAGAATCGTTCCTTGTCACCCAGATAGCGCCATTGCCCGACTGGCAGCTTGGCCATGGGCACACCGCCGATACGGATGCGCTTCATGCCCAGCACCTTCAGGCCCAGCGCCGTGCAGATCTGCCGCAGCAGGTCGGGTGCCGGATTCTTCAGGGCAAAGCGCAGGCGCTGTTCGCTCTGCCAGCTGGCCTTGCACGGCGGAAACTGCGTGCCCTTGTGCACAAGGCCTTTCTTCAAGCGTTCCAGGGCGCTGGCCGGCAGCTCTCCGGCGACATCGACCAGATATTCCTGCTCCACCTTGGCACCGTCTTCGCGCAGCTTGCGTTGCGCGCGCCAGTCTTGGCTGAGCACCACCAGACCGCTGGCACCGTTCTGCAATGGCAGGCTCTGCTCCTGGCGCAGGAAGTGTCCATGCAGGACACGCCGGGCGTGCGGGTCCTCTTCCCAATGCCGCTCGTGCACCAGCAGATGCTGCAACTGCGCCGCGCTGGTGCCGGTCGGGCAATGCACCAGCAGGGTGACCGGCTCCACCGGCTCGAGGTTGGCGCCTGGCAGCAGTTCGACGCGCTGGTCGCCAACCTTGAACTGCGGTGCCTCGACCACCTGGCCATCGACGCTGATCCAGCCGCCGGTGATGTACAGGTCGGCTTCGCGCCGTGAGCAGCCCAGCAGTTCGATGACGCGTTTGGACAGGCGTGTGGGCTCGCTCATGCTGATGCTCGGCAGAAAAAAAGGGCGGCCATTGTAGCGGGATACGGCGCTGCCGCGGCGTTATCGAGCATCCGCCAGCAGCTGCGGATTGTAGGCAAGCTCCCAGAGGTGGCCGTCAGGGTCCTGGAAATAGTCACCGTAGCCGCCCCAGAAGGCGTCCTGTGGCGGCTTGCGGATATGCGCACCGGCCAGGCGGGCGCGCGCCATCAGCGCGTCCACCGCCTCACGGCTGTCCAGGTTGTGCGCCAGGCAGAAGGCGCCCGCGGCGTTTTCCGGGCAGCGCAGGCCGCTGTCGTGGGCCAGGCTGGTTCTGGGCCAGAGGGCCAGTTTCAGCCCGCCTTGCAGGTCGAAGAAGGCCATCGCGCCATGTTCGAACTCACGTCCGACTATGCCTTCGCTGGGGAGGCCGAGGCCGTCGCGATAGAAGCTCAGGCTGCGCTCGAGGTCGTCGACGGCCAGGGTGATCAGACTGATGCGTGGTTGCATGGCAGGCTCCGTGAATCGTGGGATAGGGGCGAAAACAAGGCTTTTTGCCATCGCCGATTGGCCAGGTCGCTCCCCTGGAGTTGCCTGGACAGACCGGGATAGAGCGACTTTCATTGCTTGAACGAATTCATTCAGAGGTCATCCGTTGGGAAGATCGTAGTTCAGGAGCTGTTATGTCATTGAAGATTCAGATGGTCTTCGGCACCCGCCCGGAGGCCATCAAGATGGCGCCGCTGGCGCGTCTGTTACGCAACTGGCCGGGCGTCGAACTGTTCGTCTGTTCCACCGGTCAGCACCGCGAAATGCTGCGCCAGGTGCTCGAGGCCTTCGAACTGGAGGTCGACGAGGATCTCGATCTGATGACCCAGGGCCAGACCCTGAATGGCCTGTCGCAGCAGCTGCTGCTGCACCTGGACGAAAGTTACGCCCGGGTTCGCCCGGACATGGTGCTGGTGCATGGCGACACCACCACCAGCTTCATCGCCGCCTTGGCGGCCTTCCATCGGCAGATCGCCATCGGCCATGTCGAGGCCGGCCTGCGTACCGGCGATCTGCGTTCACCCTGGCCGGAGGAGGCCAATCGCAGCCTCACCGGCGTGCTCGCCGACCTGCATTTCGCCCCTACCGCCGACGCGCGCGACAATCTGCTGCGCGAGGGGCGTTCGCTTGCGAGCATCGAGGTCACCGGCAACACGGTGATCGACGCGCTGCTGTGGATGCGCGACCACCAGCGCGCCAGCCAGTGGCAACCTGCGGCCGATTCGCCGCTGGCGGCGCTTGATCCCGACAAGCGCCTGGTGCTGATCACCGGCCATCGCCGGGAGAATTTCGGCAAGGGCTTCGAACAGATTTGTCAGGCCTTGGCCGAGCTGGCCGGGCGCTATCCCCAGGTGCAGTTCGTCTATCCGGTGCATCTCAACCCGCAGGTACGCGGCCCGGTACATGCACTGCTCGACGGGCTCAGCAACATCCATCTGGTGGCGCCGCAGGACTACCCGAACTTCGTCTGGCTGATGGACCGCGCCCATCTGATTCTCACCGACTCCGGCGGTGTGCAGGAGGAGGCGCCGGCGCTGGGCAAGCCGGTGCTGGTGCTGCGCGAAGTCACCGAGCGGCCTGCCGTGCTCGAAGGCGGCACGGTGTTGCTGGTGGGTACCGACCCGGTGCGCATCGTCGCGCAGACCGCTCGCCTGCTCGACGATGCCGAGGCCTACCGGGCCATGAACCGCGTGTTCACGCCCTTCGGCGATGGCCACGCCAGCGAGAAGATCGCCCAGCGTCTGACGCGCTGGGCACAAACACGGACGTCGGGAAGCACGCAATGAGTTTGGAACTGGTCGATCTGCTGGCCTACCTGCTGTACGGACTCAAGTACCTCGCCATTCTCCTCGCCGCGCTGATGTTCCTGCTCGGTCTGGATGACCTGTTCATCGACCTGATGTACTGGGGGCGAGCGCTGATCCGTCGCTTTCGCATCTACAGCGGGCACAGCCGCGCCGACGAGAAGCTGCTCTACGGCACTGCGGAAAAGCCCCTGGCGATCATGGTGCCGGCCTGGCACGAGGTCGGTGTGGTCGGCGAGATGGCGCGCCTGGCGGCTTCCACGCTGGACTACGAGAACTATCAGATCTTCGTCGGCACCTACCCCAATGACCCCGAGACCCAGTCTGACGTCGATGCCGTATGCCTGCATTACCCCAACGTGCACAAGGTGGTGTGCGCACGACCGGGGCCGACCAGCAAGGCCGACTGCCTGAACAACGTGATCGACGCCATTTTGCGTTTCGAGGCCGAGGCGCGGGTGGAATTCGCCGGCTTTATCCTGCACGACGCCGAGGACGTGATTTCGCCGCTGGAGCTGCGCCTGTTCAACTACCTGCTGCCGAACAAGGACCTGATCCAGGTGCCGGTCTACCCCTACGCGCCGGAGTGGAGCGGTTTCACCGCCGGGCATTATGTCGACGAGTTCGCCGAGAACCATGGCAAGGACGTGGTGGTGCGCGAGGCACTCACCGGCCAGGTGCCCAGCGCCGGCGTCGGCACCTGCTTCAGTCGGCGTGCCATTGCCGCCCTGCTGGAGGACGGCGATGGCATCGCCTTCGACGTGCAGAGCCTGACCGAGGACTACGACATCGGCTTTCGCCTGAAGGCCAAGGGCATGAAGTGCATCTTCGCCCGCTTTCCGGTCAGTGATCCCAAGCTGGCGCTGGTTTATGAATCCGCGTTCGGCATGAGCAAGCGCTTCTCTCAGGTGATCTGCGTGCGCGAGCACTTTCCCCGCACCTGGTCGCATGCCGTGCGGCAGAAATCACGCTGGATCACCGGCATCGTCTTTCAGGGCACCAGCAACCTCGGCTGGAGCACCCGCAAGACGCTCAATTACTTCCTCTGGCGCGACCGTCGCGGCCTGCTCGCCTACCTGCTGAGCTTTCTGGTCAACCTGCTGTTTCTGGTGCTGCTGTGCATGTGGCTGATCGGGCTGGCCTATCCCGAGGGCTGGCACTTCCCCTCGATCCTCTCCGACAGCCCGCTGCTCAGCACGCTGCTGCTGCTCAACGGCCTGCTGCTGCTCAACCGCCTGTTCCAGCGCGGCTACTTCGTCACCCGTTTCTACGGCATCGGCCAGGGCCTGCTGTCGGCGCCGCGGATGATGTGGAGCAACTTCGTCAACTTCTTCGCCAACGTTCGCGCGCTCAAACAGGTGCTGGAAATGGGCGATTCGCGGCGCGTGGCCTGGGACAAGACCACCCACGAATTCCCCTCGCTCGGGCAAAGCCCGCAAACCCCTCTGGGGCGGCGCCTGGTCGAGCAGGGGGTGATCAGCGAGGCGCAGCTCACCGAAGCCTTGACCAATCCGGTACGTCGTCGCCTGGGCCGGCAGTTGCTGCTCGACGGTCTGCTCGACAGCCGGCAACTGGTGCAGGCCCTGGCCGAGCAGCTGGACGAGCCCTGGGCGCCGCTCAATCCGTTTCGCGTCGACGAGCACCAGATCCGCGCCTTCCCGCGGCGCCTGGCGCTGCGCTACGCCGTTCTGCCGGTGGACGAGGAGGGCGACACCCTGGTGCTGGCCTGCGAGCGTCTGCTCAGTCAGGTCTCGGTCGGTGCCATCAGCCGTCAACTCGGCCGCCCGGTACGCTGGCAACTGGCGCCTCAGGGGCGGGTGACCCTGGGCCTGCGCTACTGGTACGGCGGCCGCCATGACGGCGAGCAGAGCCGCACCCTGCTGGCCACGCTCAAGCGCCATGCCTATGACGAGCAACTGCTGGAGGAGGTGTGCAAGCATCAGGTGTTGTTTGGCGATCTGCTGCAGGTGCGCGGTTTGTTGCCGCCCTCGCTGTTCAATCAGGCGTTGATCGATTTCGATCCGGAAGTTCATTCCCTCGGCCAGCACCTGCTGCAACGCGGGGTGATCAGCGAGGAGGTGTTGCAGCAGGCCCTGCGTGAGCAGGCCGAGGAGCAACACGAGAGCTACCGGCTGGTGGAGGCCCTGACATGAAGCGGCTGTTCGGCTTTCCCCTGCTGGCCTGCCTGGTTGCGTTCCCCGTCGCGGCTGCCGAGCCGCTCAGCGGTTTTCAGCAGTTTCGCAGCTATCCCTTCCTCGATCGTGCCTACCGCGAGGCCGGCCGCAACAACTGGGGCGAAGTGGAGCGTCTGATGCGCCATCTGCTTGAGCGGGTGCCGCGTAGCGAAGAGGCTCGCCGTCTGCTCATGGAGGCGCTGATCAAGCAGCGTCGTTACGCGGAGGCCGAGGCGTTGAGCGCTGACCTCGGCGAGGGCCACGAGGCCCTGCTGGAGCTGCGCCTGGCCTGGATCGAGCAGGACCCGCCGACCGCCACGCAGGTCGAGCAGTGGCTGCTGCACAGCGAAGGCGATCAGCGTGTGCGCCTGTGGCAGGCCTACAGCCTCAGCCTGGCCAAGTTCGGCGGCGCCAAGCGGGCGCTGGACTGGCTCAGTCAGTTGCCGATTCGCGGCGACGGCATGGTTCTGCGCATGGCGCGCGCCAACTGGGCCGAGCGTTTGCGCGACTGGAGCGCGACCGAAGCCCAGCTGGCCGCGCTGGAAGCCGAGGGGCAGCTGGGTGCCGATGACTGGCGACGCCTGGCCAATGCCCGCGTGCAGCTGCTGGACGAAGAGGGCCTGCAGCGCCTGCTGAGGCAGTCGCCATCGCCTGCGGCGGAACGCGAGGTGCGCCTGGCCATGCTCGACCATGCCGTGTCACTGGGGCGCCTGGACATGGCGCGCCGCTGGCTGGCCAGCCTGCCGGCGGCAGACCGCGACAGCGATGCGCAACGTGCGCGGATATGGGAGCTGGCCCGCCAGGGCGGCGATGCACCTCTGGTACGCGAGCTGGGCGACCAGTTGCGCCGTCCCTGTCTGGAAACCGCCGAATGGCTGTCGCGTCACGATCAGGCGGCCGCCCGTCAGCAGCTGCAGACGTGCCGTGGCGAGGACGATCCGCAGACCTGGCTGGTGCTGGCGCAACGTCTGCACGCGACCGATCTGCTCGAGCGCCAACGTCTGCCGGAACCCTGGGATTCGGCGCGTCGCGAACGTCTGCTGGAGCTCTG
>NZ_JAODYT010000026.1:0-58287 GCF_029834875.1 Pseudomonas sp. GD04158
CAGGCAACCGGCCGCGCCCAGCAGGGAGATGGGGCTGTAGCTGCCCTGCAGCAGTTGCGGCAGCGCCGGCAGCAGGCCGACGGCCAGCAGCCCGCCGACCGCCAGGGCCAGCAGCACCAGATGCTGGCGCAGCGAACCGTGCTGAAAGCGTGCCGCCAGCAGCCCGGCGAAAAAGAACACGCGCTTGAGCAGGCGATCCCAGAGCAGGTCGCCACTGACGTTCCAGGCAGCGTTGGCGCGATCCAGCACCTGCCTGACGCGATCGCGCAGCAGGTAGAAAAACACCCCCAGCGAGACCGTCACCAGGCTCGCCACCAGCGCCGGGGTAATGCCGCCCCAGAGGTACAGATTGACGTCCACCGGGCCGCGCGCCACCGCCTGCACGGCCGTATTGACCAGCCAGGTCTCCGGCCAGGCGTTCCAGGCGCCGAGGAAGAAGCCGCCGATGGCCAGCAGCATGGGGCCCAGCCACATCGGCAGGCCAACCTCGTGCGGCGTGCGCGGGTAGTCGCCACGCCTGCCGAGGAAGGTTTGCAGGAATACCAGGCCGGCGGCGGCGAACAGCAGGGCATTGGTGAGGATCATCACCAGGGTCACCGCCCAGCCGATATGACCCATCTCGATCAGGCCGCTGTACTTGAACTCCTTGGCGATGAAGCCGAAGAACGGCGGCAGGCCGGCGTTGGAGAACGCCGCCAGGGCCACGGCGGCGCCGGTCAGCGGCATGAAACGGATCAAACCGCCCAGGCGCGCCAGCTCGCGGGTGCCGGTGGCGTGGTCGATGGCGCCGACGGCCATGAACAGCGCACCTTTATAAAGGGAATGCGCCACCAGATAGAGGACGAAGGCCTGCAGGCCATAGCTGGTGTTGGTGCCGATCAGCATGGTCAGCTGGCCCAGCACGGTCACCGTGGTGTAGGCCAGCAGGCGCTTGAGGTCGGTCTGGCGGAAGGCGAGGAAGGCGCCCAGTACCGCGGTGGCGGCGCCGAAGGTGATCAGCAGGGTGCCCCAGCCGATGGAACCGCCGAGCACAGGATTGAGTCGGGCGAGCAGGTAGATGCCGGCCTTGACCATGGTTGCCGAGTGCAGATAGGCCGACACCGGGGTCGGTGCGTTCATGGCATTGGGCAGCCACAGGTGGAAGGGCACCTGCGCCGACTTGGTGAAGCAGCCCAGCAGCACCAGCAGCATGATGGCCGGCAGCAGCGCGTGGCCTTCGATCTGCTCGGCGCTGAGGCTGGAGAACTGCCAGTTGCCGGTGGCGCCGCCGAGCAGGATCAGCCCGGCCAGCAGTGCCAGGCCGCCACCGCCGGTGATCAGCAAGGCCTGCAGCGCAGCGCGGCGCGATACGGCTTTGTCGTGCTGAAAGCTGATCAGCAGGAACGAGGCGATGCTGGTCAGCTCCCAGAACACGAACATCGCCACCAAGTCGTCGGCCAGCACCAGGCCGAGCATGGCCAGCATGAACACCAGCAGGTAGGCATGAAAGCGCCCTAGATGGACATGGCTGGACAGGTAACTGCCGGCATACAGCACGATCAGGCTGCCGATGCCGCTGATCAGCAGGGCGAACAACAGGGAAAGCCCATCCAGGCGCAGGCTCAGGTTGATGCCCAGCGGAATCCAGCTCAGGCTCTGCAGCACGGTCTCGCCACCGGCCACCAGCGGAATCTGCTGGACGAACCAGATGAACGCCACCAGTGGTGCCAGCATCAGCAGCCAGCCGGTGCGGGCGCCCAGCAGGCGCGTCAGCGCCGGCGCCGAGACAGCAGCCAGGGCGATCAGGGACAGTAGGTAGAGCACGCATTTCTCCTGTGCCAAGCGTCGGGGCCAAGGCTGCCGATAGACCGCGAACGCACTTCAGGTTGGCTCCAGCCTGCCTGGTAAAGGGCGCATGGCGGGCCGGTCATATCAGGCCGCGCTTTTTTCCAGCATAGGAAAAACCAATCGAAGATCGCTATTTTATGAAGTTTCAGAACATTGCATGATAGGCGGCCTTCGTTGCCGCCACGCTTGGCGCGCCACCCGAACAGGAGAACAGTGTGCAGATTCAGGGCTATTTCGACTTGCGCTTCGAGGCGGTGAAAGAGGCGTTCGCCGCCCTGTTCGAGGACCCGCAGGAGCGCGGTGCGGCCCTCTGCGTCAAGGTCGGCGGAGAGACGGTGATCGATCTGTGGGCCGGGGTGATGGACAAGGATGGCCGGCAGGCCTGGCACAGCGACACCATCGCCAATCTGTTCTCCTGCACCAAGCCGTTCGCCGCCGTGGTGGTCCTGCAGCTGGTGGGCGAAGGCAAGCTGGACCTGGACGCTCCGGTGGCCCGCTACTGGCCCGAGTTCGCCGCTGCCGGTAAGGAGCGCATCAGCGTGCGTCATCTGCTCTGCCATCAGGCCGGGCTGCCGGCGCTGCACCAGATGCTGCCGGCCGAAGCGCTGTACGACTGGCAGACCATGACCAGCGCGCTGGCCGCCGAAGAGCCCTGGTGGCCGCTCGGCGAGGGGCATGGTTATGCGCCCATCACCTACGGCTGGCTGGTCGGCGAGCTGATCCGTCGGGTGGAAGGGCGTGGCCCCGGCGAGAGCATCGCCGCGCGCATCGCCCGGCCATTGGGGCTGGATTTTCATGTCGGCCTGGCCGACAGCGAATTCGACCGCGTCGCCCATATCGCGCGCGGCAAGGGCAACCTCGGCGACGCCGCGGCGCAGCGCCTGCTGCGGGTGATGATGAGCGAACCTGCGGCCATGAGCACCCGCTCGTTCACCAATCCGCCGTCGATCATGACCAGCACAAACAAGCCCGAGTGGCGGCGCATGCAGCAGCCGGCCGCCAACGGCCATGGCAATGCGCGCAGCCTGGCGGGGTTCTACGCCGGGCTGCTCGACGGCAGCCTGCTGGAGAGCGAGCTGCTCGGCGAGATGACCCGCCAGCACAGTCTCGGTGAAGACAAGACCCTGCTGACGCGCACCCGCTTCGGCCTGGGCTGCATGCTCGATCAGGCCGATGTGGCCAATGCCACCTACGGCATGGGGCCCCGGGCGTTCGGTCATCCGGGAGCGGGGGGCTCCAGCGGGTTCGCCGACCCTGATCGGGACCTGGCGTTCGGCTTCGTGACCAACAATCTAGGACCGTTCGTCTTGATGGACCCCCGAGCGCAGAAACTTGCGCAAGAGATTGCGGACTGTATCTGATTGAAGCGGCTAAACTTGCGCCAGCTGATCGATACCATCCATAACGATCCGACCATTAGACTTGTGTGACCTCGGGGGCTTCATGCGTGCCAACACCATTTTCGCTTTCACCTGCTGCCTGCTGATTGCGGGCTGCGCCGGCTCGGAAAAGAAGGAAGTCGCCAAGGCGGCCGTGATGCCGCCGCCCCAGGTGACCCGCGCCTGGCTCGACGAGTACGAGCCGAAGCTGCGTGAAGCGGTCAAGGGCAGTCACTTCGAATTCGAGCGCCGCGAGAACCTGCTGGTGGTCACCGCACCGGTGCAGGGCTCGTTCAACCCGGACCGCCCGCACATGCTGCTGCCGGTCAGCCTCGGCCCCATCACTCGCGTCGCCAAGCTGCTGGAAAGCGACGAAGACATGGCCGTCGTGGTGCTCGGCCATGCCGACAGCAGTGGCGATGCCACCCGCAACCGTGAACTGAGCGACCAGCGCGCCCGCGCCGTCACCTCCATCTTCCGCCTCAGCGGCCTCAAGCAGAACCGCCTGCAGGTCATGGGCCTCGGTTCGGACATGCCGCGCGCCGCCAACGACAGCGCTGCCGGCCGCGCACTCAACCGCCGCGTCGAGATTCTGCTGACCTCGCGCGACACCATGCAGGGCCTGATCGCCAAATACAGCCAGCCGGCCAAGGCCGATGCCATCGACGGTCCCAAGGTAGCTGCCGCAGATCAAGGAAAATTGAGCAAGTCGGAGTAAGCTTGGCGGCATTTCCCCTCTGTGAGGAACTGCCATGACCCAGACGTTGGCCGACATGCGCCGCGACTACACCCGCGACGGCCTGAGCGAAGCCCAGGCCCCGCTGGATCCCTTTACCCTGTTTCGGCAGTGGTTCGATGATGCGGTGAAGACCGAGCAGTTGCCGGTCGAGCCCAATGCCATGACCCTGGCCACGGTCGACGAGGACGGGCGCCCGCACTGTCGGGTGTTGCTGCTCAAGGGACTCGACGAGCGTGGCTTCACCTTCTTCAGCAACTATGAAAGCGCCAAGGGTCGCCAGCTGGCGGCGCGCCCCTATGCCGCGATGACCTTCTTCTGGCCGAGCCTGGAGCGTCAGGTGCGTATCGAAGGGCGGGTCGAGCGTGTCACGCCGGCCGAGTCCGATGGCTACTTCCAGGTGCGCCCGCTGGGCAGCCGCATCGGCGCCTGGGCCTCGCCGCAGAGCCGGGTGATCCGGGATCGCGCCGAGCTCGAGAATCTGCTGGCGGAAACCGAGAAGCGCTTTCTCAATCAGGCCCCGCACTGCCCACCCCACTGGGGTGGCTATCGCCTGCTGCCCGAGCGCATCGAGTTCTGGCAGGGGCGGCCGAGCCGCTTGCATGACCGCCTCGATTACCGCCTGCAGGGCGAGGCCTGGATCCGTCAGCGCCTGGCGCCCTGAAACGCCTGCCTTCGCTGGCGTAGCGCGCCAGCGATCAGCCTACAATGGCGGCCTCACCCGCGAGGCCGCCTGCATGCTCGAACTCGACTCCACCCTGGCCCAGCACATCGTCGATCGTGCCATGGCCATCCTGCCGCACAACATCAACGTCATGGACGCCCAGGGAATGATCATCGGCAGCGGTGATCCCAGCCGTCTGCATACCCGTCACGAGGGGGCGCAACTGGTGCTGGCCAACCGCCGCGTGGTGGAGATCGACGCCCAGGCCGCAGCCTGCCTGCGTGGCGTGAAGCCCGGGGTCAATCTGCCGCTGCTGCATGCCGAGCAACTGATCGGCGTGCTGGGGATCACCGGCGATCCGGACATCGTCAGGCCTTACGCCGAGCTGGTACGCATGGCTGCCGAAATGCTGGTCGAGCACCGCGTGCTGCAGGCCGAGCGGCACTGGCAGCGGCATCAGCAGGAGGCCTGGCTGCGCCAGCTGCTGGATCCGCAGCAGCGGCTCAGCAGCCTGGAAGTCGAGGCCGAACGCCTGGGGCTGCAGCTCACCTGGCCGCGGCAGATATGCCTGCTGCGTCTGGTGGAGGAGGGCGATCCGCTGCCGCGCCAGGCACGTCTGCTCGCCGCGCTGGGTAGCAAGAGCGAGCATCTGCTGGCGCCGCTCGGGCGCCACGAGCTCTTGTGGTGCAGGCCGTACAGCGCCGGTCGCGATGACCATGCCTGGTTGGCGCAGGCCGATGAGCGTGAGTGGGGCATACGCTCGCTGGCGCTCAGCGACCCGCTGCACGACCTGGCCGAGCTGCGTCAGGCCAGCCTGGTGCTGCGCGACCTGCAGGCCTATGGCCTGGCGCGTTTTCCGGAGCGTCGCCTGTTGCCCTTGGAAGAGCTGCGTCTGCCGACCTTGCTCCATGCTCAGCGCCACAGCTGGTTGCTGCAGGGCTGGCTGGCGCCGCTGCGCCGGGTGTTGGCGCAGGACCCGCACGGCACCCTGCGCGCCACGCTGGAGGCCTGGTGCGCGCATGACGGCCAGGTGCAGCTGTGCGCGCAGGCGCTGGGCATCCACCGCAACACCCTGCGTTATCGTCTGGAGCGTATCGGCGAGCTCAGCGGACTGGACCTCGATCGCCTGGATCAGCGCCTGCAACTGTCGCTCGGGTTGGGCCTGCTGGAGTCGGGCGAGGCCGATTGATCCGCGAGCGCAGTCAGTGGATCGATCTTGTGGTCAAAGGTTGTGCATGTGCACAGCCGAAGCTGCATATGAATGCGCGTTGGTGGTGCCTGCGCACAGGGCGGGGCGAGGGTGGGCTGGGCGACAATTGAGGCGCCTGTCGGCATTCCCATCCGGGCCTGACGCCCGCCATAACAACAATGAGGAGACTGGTCATGGGCCTGGTCCTGATTCTGCTGGCACTGATCGCGTTCATCGTGCTGTCCACCACCCGATTGAAGCTGCATCCCTTTCTCGCCCTGCTGGCCGCGGCGCTGATCGCCGGTTTCGCCTACCAGCTGCCCAGTGGCGAAATCATCAAGACCATCACCGCCGGGTTTGGCGGCATCCTCGGTTACATCGGCATCGTCATCGTGCTCGGTACCATCATCGGGGTGATGCTCGAGCGCAGCGGTGCGGCCATCACCATGGCCGAGACGGTGATCCGTCTGCTGGGCCAGCGCTTTCCCACCCTGACCCTGTCGATCATCGGCTATCTGGTGTCGATTCCGGTGTTCTGCGACTCCGGCTACGTCATTCTCAACTCGCTGAAAAATGCCCTGGCCGCGCGCATGAAGGTTTCCGTGGTGGCCATGAGCGTGGCCCTGGCTACCGGCCTGTACGCCACCCACACCTTCGTGCCGCCGACGCCGGGACCGATCGCCGCCGCCGGTAACCTGGGCCTGGAAACCTCGCTGGGCCTGGTGATTCTGGTCGGCCTGCTGGTGGCTGCGGTCACCGCGGTGGCGGGCATGCTGTGGGCCAATCGTTTCCTCAAGCAGGACGACCACGAGCTGCTGGAAGAAGCGCCCAGCGAGCTGCTCGCCGACAATGTCGATTTCGCTGCGCTGCGTGCCCGCTACGGCAAACTGCCCAGTGCCTGGAAGGCGTTCTCGCCGATCTTCGTGCCCATCGTGCTGATCTGCCTCGGCTCGGTCGCGGCCTTTCCCAGCAAGCCGCTCGGCGAGGGCGTGCTGTTCGAGCTGCTGAGCTTCCTCGGCCAGCCGGTCGCCGCCTTGCTGGTCGGCCTGGTGCTGGCCTGCTCGCTGCTCAAGGGCGAGGGCAAGCGGCAGCAACTGCACGATCACGTGGCGCACGGCCTCAAGGAAGCCGCGCCGATTCTGCTGATCACCGGTGCCGGTGGCGCTTTCGGCGCGATTCTCAAGGCCACCGCGCTGACCGGCTATCTGGGCGACACCCTCTCGGCTCTGGGCATCGGCCTGTTCATGCCCTTCCTGGTGGCCGCCGCCCTGAAGAGCGCGCAAGGTTCGTCCACCGTGGCCCTGGTCACTACCTCGGCCATGGTGGCGCCGCTGCTGGGCAACCTGGGTCTGGACAGCGAGATGGGCCGCGTACTGACGGTGATGGCCATCGGTGCCGGTGCCATGACCGTATCCCACGCCAACGACAGCTTCTTCTGGGTGGTGACCCAGTTCAGCCGCATGAAAGTGGCCACCGCCTATCGCGCCCAGACCATGGCCACCCTGGTTCAGGGCGTGGCCGGCATGCTGGCCGTCTGGCTGCTCAGCCTGGTTCTGCTGTAATCCGCTTTATCGGCGGGCGACCTCGGGTTGTCCGCTCCTTTCGAGGTGTTTCATCATGAAAATCGTCATCGCTCCCGACTCCTTCAAGGAGAGCCTCAGTGCGCCCGAGGCGGCTGCAGCCATCGCGCGCGGCTGGCAGCGGGTGTTCCCCGCGGCCGAATGCCTGCTGCGACCCATGGCCGACGGCGGTGAAGGCACGGTGGATGCGCTGCTCGCCGCGGTCGGTGGCGAGCGCCGCGAGTGCTGGGTGCGCGGTCCCATGGGCGAGCCTGTGCGCGCCCACTGGGGCTGGCTGGGGGAGGGCACCGCGGTGATAGAGATGGCCGCCGCCAGCGGTCTGCACTGGGTGCCGCGCGAGCAGCGCGATGCCCTTGTAGCCAGCAGTTTCGGTACTGGCGAGCTGATCGCCGAGGCGCTGCAGGCTGGCGCCTCGCGCATCATCCTCGGCCTCGGCGGCAGCGCCACCAACGATGCCGGAGCCGGCTTGCTGCAGGCCCTGGGCATGCGCTTTCTCGATGACCAGGGTCGCGAACTGGCGGCAGGTGGAGCGGCACTGGCGGCGCTCGATCAGCTGGATCTGAGCGGCCTGGATGCGCGGCTGCTGCAGGTGCAGATCGAGGTCGCGGCAGACGTCGACAACCCGCTGTGCGGTGCGCGCGGAGCCTCTGCGGTGTTCGGGCCGCAGAAGGGCGCCACACCCGAGCAGGTTGCCGAGCTGGATACGGCCCTCGGCCGTTTCGCACGCATCGCCGCCGCGACGCTGGGCGAGGATCATGCCGAGTTCCCCGGTGTCGGCGCGGCCGGAGGGTTGGGGTTTGCCGCACGCGCCTTCCTCAAGGCCACCTTTCGCCCGGGTATCGAACTGGTGGCCGAGCTGTCCGGCCTGGCAGAGGCGGTGCAGGGCGCCGATCTGGTGATCACCGGCGAGGGACGGATGGATGCGCAGACCCTGCACGGCAAGACGCCGGTCGGTGTCGCGCGCGTCGCGCAGGATGCCGGCGTGCCGGTGATCGCCCTGGCCGGCAGCCTGGGTGAGGACTATCAGGCGCTCTACGATGCAGGTATCGAGGCAGCCTTCAGCCTGGCGCCGGGCCCGCTTTCGCTGGAGCAGGCCATGGCCGCTGCGGCCGGCGAACTCGAGGCCCGCGCGGTGGATATCGCCAGACTGTGGCACCTGGCCCAGGCCGGCGCTCGTTGAGCGCGGGCTGCGGGCAGAACCTAACTGAACTGTCTCTGTCTGAATCTACTATTGTTGGTGCAGGCTCGTGACAGTCGCGCGGACGCGGCGTCTAATGGATCGAGACATCTCTGGAGGAATTGCTATGCGTAAACCCACTCTGCTCATTACCTCGCTGGCCGCGCTACTGGCCCTCGGCGGCTGTCAGTCCAGCCTGACCGGAGACACCTATAGCCGCAGCGAGGCGCGGGCCGTGCAGACGGTACGCATGGGCACCATCGAGTCGCTGCGACCGGTGAAGATCGAGGGTACCAAGACCCCCATCGGCGCAGGTGCCGGTGCGGTTGTCGGTGGCATCGGCGGCAGTGGCATCGGCGGTGGCCGCGGCAGCGCGGTGATGGCGGTGGTCGGCGCGGTGGCCGGCGGCCTGCTCGGTGCCGCAGCCGAGGAAGGCCTGACCCGCACCCAGGGTGTGGAGATCACCGTGCGCGAGGACGATGGCACGCTGCGCGCCTACGTGCAGGAGGTCGAGCCCAACCAGGTGTTCCGCGTCGGTGAGCGCGTGCGCATCATGACCGTCAACGGCACCAGCCGCGTCACCCACTGAGCGCGGCCCAGAGCCGGAGTAGCTGCAGGGCTGCTCCGGCTTTTTTATGCCTGCCAGTAAAACCTCGGCCTGTGCCGGAAGGGATGCTCGGCGCCATTGGTAAAAAAGCTTGGTACATGCCTGTTGCCGCAGCCTGCGGCTGCTACTCTCGATGCCCGTTGGGCACGCCTGGGGCCGCGTGGTGTAACCAAGTGTGTTTAGTAATACTTCAATACATGACGTTGCATTGATAGTTATGGATAATCGGCGGTTATTCTTGTGCCGACAACGACTTAGCTGCTTCGTTGTGGTGCATTGGGGATTACCGTCAGGGAGTTGCGACTCCAATTCTCGTCGTCGGGACCGCGTTTCCGGCGTGCCAGCATAAGGGGTTTTGCCGATGGCGCTTGCGCTGATTGTCGCCTTGCCATTTCTTGGATTGTTTCTGCCGGTACTGGCCGACCGGCTGGGGCGCTCCGCCTGCGCCGTGGCCGCTGCCGTGGCGCCCGTGGTGGCGCTGGTCCTGCTGTTCAACTATCAGCCGGCGGTGTTTGCCGGCGAGGTGCTGCGGGTCAAGCTGGAGTGGCTACCCCACCTGGGCCTGAATCTCAGCCTGCGCCTCGATGGCCTGGGCTTTCTGTTCGCCCTGCTGATCCTCGGCATCGGCCTGCTGGTGATCCTCTACGCCCGCTACTACCTGGCCAAGACCGAGCCGATGGGTCGTTTCTTCGCCTTCCTGCTGCTGTTCATGGGCGCCATGCTCGGCGTGGTGCTGTCGGAAAACCTGCTGTTGATGCTGATGTTCTGGGAGCTGACCAGCCTGTCGTCGTTCCTGCTCATCGGTTTCTGGGGGTCGCGTTCCGATGCCCGCAAGGGCGCGCGCATGGCCCTGGCGATCACCGGTGGCGGAGGGCTGGCGCTGCTTGCCGGGATCCTGCTGCTCGGCCATATCGCCGGCAGTTTCGAACTGTCCCAGGTGCTGGCCGCCGGCTACGCGATTCGCGCCCACGAGCTGTATCCGCTGGCTCTGGCCCTGGTGCTGCTGGGCGTGTTCACCAAGTCGGCGCAGTTCCCGTTCCATTTCTGGCTGCCGCACGCCATGGCTGCACCGACGCCGGTTTCGGCCTATCTGCACTCGGCGACCATGGTCAAGGCCGGCGTGTTCCTGCTGGCGCGTCTGTACCCGGCACTGGCCGGTTCCGAGTGGTGGTTCTACATGGTCAGCCTGACCGGCCTGGCCACGCTGCTGGTGGGCGCGGGCATGGCGCTGTTCCAGCATGACCTCAAGGGGCTGCTGGCCTACTCGACCATCAGCCACCTGGGCCTGATTACCCTGCTGTTCGGTCTGGACACCCGCCTGGCTGCGGTCGCCGCGGTGTTCCACATCATCAACCACGCGACCTTCAAGGCGTCGCTGTTCATGGCGGCGGGCATCATCGACCACGAAACCGGCAGCCGCGACATGCGCCGCATCAACGGCTTGTGGAAGTACATGCCGCACACCGCCGTGCTGGCCATGGTGGCCGCTTCGGCCATGGCCGGGGTGCCGCTGCTCAACGGCTTCCTGAGCAAGGAGATGTTCTTCACCGAAACCCTGCACCAGCACCTGCTGGGCGGCTTCAACTGGGTGATTCCGGCTGCCGCGACCCTGGCCGGCGTGTTCTCGGTGGCCTATTCGCTGCGTTTCATCCACGACGTGTTCTTCAACGGCGAGCCGCTCGATCTGCCCAAGTACCCACCGCACGAGCCGCCGCGCTACATGAAGGTGCCGGTGGAAGTATTGGTGTTTCTCTGCCTGCTGGTCGGCGTGGTGCCGGCCTACACCGTGGCGCCGCTGCTGGCCGCGGCGGCTACTTCCACCCTGGGTGGCGACCTGCCGGAGTACAGCCTGGCGATCTGGCACGGCTTCAATCTGCCGCTGCTGATGAGCTTCATCGCGCTGTTCGGCGGCATCCTCGTCTACGCCTGCCGCAAGCCGCTGTTCCGTTGGTACGAGGGGCTGCCAAACCTGGATGCCAAGGACGTGTTCGATCAGGTGGTGCGCTACCTGACCCGCATGTCGGTGCGCATCACCACGTTTCTGGAGTGCGGGTCGCTGCAGCGTTACCTGGCCTGGATGATCGGCAGTGCCCTGACTCTGGTGGTGGTGGCGCTGTCGCCGCTCGACAGCCTCAGCGGTAGCGTGGCGATGACTCCGCTCGATCCCCTGACCGTGATCGGCATGCTGATCCTGATGGTGACCGCGGTGCTGACGGTGATCTTCCACCGTCGCCGACTGGTGGCGCTGATCATTCTCAGCGGTGCCGGTCTGATGGTGGCGCTGGCCTTCGCCCGCTTCTCCGCCCCGGATCTGGCGCTGACCCAGCTGTCGGTGGAGGTGGTGACCATCATCCTGCTGATGCTCATCCTGTACTTCATGAGCGACCGCACGCCGGCCGAATCAAGCAGCCTGCGCGGGCTGCGCGACCTGGTCCTGGCGCTGGGCAGCGGCACCATGGTGGCGATGCTGACCTACGCCGTGCTGACCCGGCCGTATCAGAGCATCTCCTCGTTCTTCCTCGAGAACAGCGTTTCCGGAGGCGGGGGAACCAACGTGGTCAACGTGATCCTGGTGGACTTCCGCGGCTTCGATACCCTGGGCGAGATCACCGTGCTGGCGATTGCCGCCATCGGTATCTATGCCTTGCTGCACAGCCTGCGCCTGCCGCACCCGACCCACGACAAGAACGGTCGCCCCTGGTCCAGCGATGCCCACCCGATGATTCTCGACAACCTGGCCCGCGCCATGCTGCCGATGGCGCTGCTGATTTCGGTGTTCATCTTCCTGCGTGGCCACAACCTGCCGGGCGGCGGCTTCATCGCCGGTCTGATCACCTCGGTGGCGTTGATTCTGCAGTACATCTCGCATGGCGTGACCTGGACCCAGGAGCGCCTGAAGTTCAGCTATCACGCCACCGCCGGCTGGGGCGTGCTGATCGCCGGTCTCACCGGTCTGGGCAGCTGGGCCTTCGGCTCGCCGTTCCTGACCTCGGCGTTCGGCCATTTCCATATTCTGCTGATCGGCGAAATCGAACTGGCCACCGCCATTCTCTTCGATCTCGGGGTGTATCTGGCCGTCGTCGGCGCCACCCTGCTGATCCTTTCCAACATCGGCCATGTCAGTCAGGACGAGTCGTGCAAGGAGGTCATCTGATATGGAGGCTATGTTCGCGATCACCCTTGGGGTACTGGCGGCCAGCGGCGTCTACCTGCTGCTGCGGGCGCGCATCTTCCCGGTGGTGATGGGCCTGACCCTGATTTCCTATGCGGTCAACCTGTTCATCTTCGCCACGGGGCGGCTGGGCACCGGCGTGCCGGCGGTGATCGGCAAGAGCGCCGAATACGGCGACCCGCTGCCGCAGGCGCTGGTGCTGACCGCCATCGTCATCGGCTTCGCCATGACCGCTTTCGTCGTGGTATTGGCCCTGCGCGGCCTGGGTGAGTTGAAAACCGATCACGTCGATGGCGAGGAGCCGCGCGCATGAGTCACGCCATCATCCTGCCCGTTCTGCTGCCGATGTTCTTCGGCGCGCTGCTGTTGGTCGGTCACGGCTGGTCGCGTGAGATCAAGCGGGGTATTTCCCTGCTGGGCTGCCTGGCACTGCTGCCGGTGTGCATCCATCTGCTGCTGCTGGCCGGGGCAGGGCAGTTGCAGGTCTATGCCCTGGGCAACTGGGCTGCGCCGTTCGGCATCATGCTGCTGCTGGACCGTTTCAATGCGGTGATGCTGCTGCTGACCGCGCTGCTCGCCACCTTCGCCCTGCTGTACGCCTGCCGCGGCGAGGATGAGCAGGGGCCGAACTTCCATGCCCTGTTCCAGTTCCAGTTGCTGGGCATCAACGGTGCGTTCCTCACCGCCGATCTGTTCAACCTCTTCGTGTTCTTCGAGATCCTGCTGATCTCGTCCTACGCGCTGCTGTTGCACGGCAATCGCGCCAGTCAGGTCAAGGCCGGGGTGCACTACGTGGTGCTCAACCTGCTGGGGTCGTCGTTCTTCCTGATCGGCGTCAGCCTGCTGTATGGCCTGACCGGCACGCTGAACATGCCCGACCTGGCCGCCCGCGTGGCCAGCGCCGATGTCGCCGATGCGCCGCTGCTCAAGGCCGCCGCCTATCTGCTGCTGATCGTCTTCGGCCTCAAGGGGGCGGTGCTGCCGCTGTACTTCTGGCTGCCGCGCGCCTATGCCGCGGCGCCGGCCTCGGTGGCTGCGCTGTTCGCCATCATGACCAAGGTCGGCTTCTACGCCATCGTGCGGGTGTTCACCCTGATCTTCGGCGAGCAGGCCGGGCCGCTGGCCAATCTGGGGCACGAACTGCTCTGGTGGCTGGCCCTGCCGACCATCGCCCTGGGCGTGATCGGCGCCCTGGGCGCACGCCAGTTGCAGGTGCTGCTGGCCTATCTGGTGGTGGTGTCGGTGGGCATGCTGATGGCCGGCTTTGCCATCGGCACCGCCGCGGCGCTGAGCGCCGCGCTCTATTACCTGGTGCACAGCACATTGATCAGTGCCGCGCTGTTCCTGCTCGCCGGCCTGGTGGTCGCCCAGCGTGATTCGGCCGGTGGCGATCTGCAGCAGGAGCGCGTGCTGCGGCAGCCGCTGTTGCTGGGTTGCCTGTTCTTCTTCGGTGCGATTTCCGTCGCCGGTCTGCCGCCGTTTTCCGGCTTCATCGGCAAGATGCTGCTGCTGCGCGCGGCCGAGCCGGGCTGGCAGGCCTGGAGCCTGTGGCCCGTGGTACTGATTGGCGGCTTGCTGACCCTGATCGCCCTCAGTCGCGCCGGTACCACGCTGTTCTGGCTTGGCCAGCAAACGTCGCCGTCGACGGCTGCGCCGGCCGATCGCATCAGTCTGTTGGCGGCCCTGGGGTTGCTGCTGGCCAGCCCGCTGCTGCTGATCGGCGCCGCACCGATCCTGGCCTATCTGGAAGCGGCAGCGGTGCAGTTGCTCGATCTGCAGCCCTACCTGTCGATCATCGCCGGAGGTGCGGCATGAAGCGTTTCTTCCCCCATCCCCGGATGATGCTGGTGCTGGCGGTGCTCTGGCTGCTGCTGGTCAACACCCTGAACCTCGGCCATGTGCTGCTCGGGCTGTTCCTTGGTTGGGCCATCGTCAACCTGTGCAGCGACTTCCTGCTGCACGTGCCGCGGGTCCGCAAACCGCTGGGGCTGGTGCTGTTCATCGGCAAGGTGTTCTACGACATCGTGGTGGCCAACCTGCAGGTGGTGCGCCTGGTGCTGGGGCCGAAATCCCGTCTGCAGCCGGCGTTCGTCGAGGTGCCGGTGGAGATCGACAACGAGTTCGTGTTGTCCGCACTGGCCTGCATCATCTCGCTGACCCCGGGGACGGTGTCGGCGAACATCAGTTCCGATCACAGGACGCTGCTGCTGCACGGGCTCGATGTGCCGGATCGCGACGAGCTGGTCGCGACGGTGAAGAGCCGTTACGAAGCGCCCTTGCTGGAGATATTCGAATGCTCGAGAACGTAGTCTTTCTGTGCATGGGCATCCTCACGCTGGCCATGCTGCTCAACGTCGCGCGCATGGTCGAGGGGCCCAACGTGGTGGATCGCGTGCTGGCGCTGGATACCCTGTACATCAACGCGCTGGCGCTGATCGTGCTGTTCGGCATCTGGCTGGCATCGGATCTGTTCTTCGAGGCCGCGCTGCTGATCGCGGTGATGGGCTTCGTCGGCACGGTCGCAGTGGGCAAGCACCTGCTGCACGGCGACATCATCGATTAAGGGAGAATGCCCATGCCGTTCTGGCTGGAACTGTTGATTTGCGCCTGCCTGATCCTCGGCAGCCTGTTCGCCCTGGTCGGTGCCATCGGTCTGTATCGCCTGCCGGATTTCTTCACCCGCCTGCACGGGCCGACCAAGGCCACGACCCTGGGCGTCGGCGGCACGCTGATCGCCTCGATGCTCTTCTTCGCTCATCACACCGGCAGCCTCAGCCTGCACGAGGTGCTGATCACGCTGTTCCTGTTCCTCACCGCGCCGGTCAGCGCGCATATCCTGTCCAAGGCGGCCATGCAGCAGAAGGTCGAGCTGACCGAGCGCACGCGGGGCCAGCCCTGGGACGACGATCACTGACGGTCGCCCACTGCCAGGCGCTTCTCGCGCCTGACTGTCACTGTCGCTGAGCAATCGCAGCCCCTACACTGCAGCTTTCGACAGGGAGAGTGCGATGCAGGGTAGGGGCAGTGCGCTGGCGATGGCCGCGCTGGTACTGGCGATGGCGCTGTGGGGCAGCTCCTTCATCGCGCTCAAGCTGGCGTTCGCCGAATTGCCGGCATTGTGGGTGATCGCCGGGCGCATGCTGCTCGGCGCGCTGGTGTTTCTCGCCGCCTGGCGCTGGCGCGGGCGTGTCGACTACCGCCGGGGTGACTGGAAATACCTGCTGGCGCTGACCGCCTGCGAACCCTGTCTGTACTTCATCTTCGAGGCCCTGGCGCTGCAACACACCAGCGCCTCGCAGGCCGGCATGATCACTGCGCTGCTGCCGCTGCTGGTGGCCCTTGGCGCCTATCTGTTCCTCCGTGAGCGTCTCACTCGCACCACCCTGGCCGGCTTTGCCCTGGCACTCGGCGGCGCGCTCTGGCTGAGCCTGGCCGGCAGCGCCGACGAGCATGCGCCCAATCCCTTGCTGGGCAACTTCTTCGAGCTGCTGGCGATTCTCTGCGCCACCGCCTATACGCTGCTGCTCAAGCACCTGACCGGGCGCTATTCGCCCTTCATTCTGACCGCGCTGCAGGCGTTGGTCGGCTCGCTGTTCTTCGTGCCGCTGGCGGCGTGGCAGGCCGACTGGCCGAGCAGCTTCAGCCCCCAGGGGCTGGCGGCAGTGGCCTACCTCGGCGTGGTGGTGACGGTGGGCGCCTATGGACTGTTCAATTTCGGCGTCAGTCGTCTGCCGGCCAGCCAGGCCACGGCCTTCACCAACCTGATCCCGCTGTTCACACTGATGTTCGCCGCCGTGCTGCTGGGCGAGCGCTTGAGCGCTGAGCAGATGTTGGCGGCGGGGCTGGTGTTCGTCGGGGTATTGCTCAGCCAATGGCGCAGCCGCGCACCACTGCCGGCCGGTGTGCTGGATTGAAAGGCGAGTCGCAAAGATGAGTCAGTTGCTCATGCGCCAGGCCGCCAGCGGGGATATCGAGGCGCTCTGTGCGCTGCTCCTCGAGCATGGGCCCAACCCCTGGAATCATCTGCCGGAGGCGGAGGTGCGCAGCCATCTTGCAGCCATCGCCGAGGGTGCGACGCTGGCGGTGCTGGCCGAGGAGCAGGGGCGCTTGCAGGGGTTCGTCAGCTATCGCCTGACCAAGGATTTCGCCACCCATCAACCGCTGGCGTGTGCCGGCGACGTACATGGCTATATCTGCGAGGCGGTGGTGCATCGCGACTGCGTCGGCCGCGGACTCGGCGCCCGCCTGCTGGGCGAGGCGGTGCAGGACCTCTGGCGCCTGGGCGTGCACGACATCTATATCGATCGCCACGAGGAGAATGCCGCCTCGGCCGGAATGATGCGCAAGGCCGGTTTCACCGAGCTGCTGACCTACGCCGATCCGGCGCGGCGGCCCAACGGCTCGGGGCGTTCGACGCTGTGCTGTCTGCGTCACGAGGATCTGTGATGCTTCGGTGGCCCAGGCATCGCTGTTCTGCTTAGCACCGTGTTTCACTTCGAAAAACGGCCGAATAGCCTTATCTCGGCTGCGAGTATCACGAGAGCCGTGAGCTGGCGCATCACTGTAGGGTGGGTTAGGCGCCTGTCGGAAAGGCTGATGAGGCCGCAAGCTGAGTTGCGCCGTAACCCACCATTGGCGCAACGCAGGGCCATCGCCTGGTGGGTTACGCGGCGCACTAGGATGGCGGTGGCCGCACGTTCGCAGGCTTGGCGCCGCTAACCCACCCTACAGGGGGGCGCGGTACGGGGAGAGGGTTGCGCTACCTGCACAGGCCAGCTACCGGGACAACCCGAGCATATCCTTGGCCACCGCCTCGGCCACGCGAATGCCGTCGACCCCGGCCGAGAGGATGCCGCCGGCATAGCCCGCGCCTTCGCCGGCCGGGTAGAGGCCCTTGAGGTTCAGGCTCTGCAGGTCGTCGCCGCGGGTGATGCGTACCGGCGAGGAGGTGCGCGTCTCGATGCCGGTGAGCACCGCATCGGCCAGGTCGAAACCCTTGATCTGCTTGCCGAAGGCCGGCAGCGCTTCGCGGATGGCTTCGATGGCGAAGTCCGGCAGCGACGGCGCCAGATCGCCCAGTTTCACCCCCGGCTTGTAGGAGGGCTGCACCTCGCCCAGAGCGGTGGACGGTTTGCCTGCGATGAAATCGCCCACCAGTTGCCCGGGCGCCTCGTAGTTGCGTCCGCCGAGTACGTAGGCGTGCGATTCCAGGCGCTCCTGCAGCTCCACGCCGGCCAGCGGGCCGCCCGGGTAGTCCTGCTCGGGGGTGATGCCGACGACGATGCCGGCGTTGGCGTTGCGCTCGTTGCGCGAATACTGGCTCATGCCGTTGGTCACCACACGCTCCGGTTCGGAGGTGGCGGCCACCACGGTGCCGCCCGGGCACATGCAGAAGCTGTACACCGAACGGCCGTTGCTGGCGTGGTGCACCAGCTTGTAGTCGGCGGCGCCGAGTTTCGGATGGCCGGCGTACTTGCCGAGGCGTGCGCGGTCGATCAGCGACTGCGGGTGCTCGATGCGGAAGCCCACCGAGAAGGGCTTGGCCTCCAGGTACACGCCGCGGGCATGGAGCATGCGGAAGGTGTCGCGCGAGCTGTGGCCGAGGGCGAGGATCACGTGGCGGCTGATGAGCTGCTCGCCGCTTTCCAGCACCACGCCGGTAAGCTGGCCGTCTTCCATCAGCAGGTCGCTGACGCGCTGCTGGAAGCGTACTTCGCCACCAAGGGCCTTGATTTCCTCGCGCATGGTGGCGACCACACCGGTCAGGCGGAAGGTGCCGATATGCGGCTTGCTGACGTAGAGAATCTCGTCCGGCGCGCCGGCCTTGACGAACTCTTCCAGCACCTTGCGCCCATAGTGGTTGGGGTCCTTGATCTGGCTGTACAGCTTGCCGTCGGAGAAGGTGCCGGCGCCGCCTTCGCCGAACTGCACGTTGGAGGTCGGGTCGAGCACGTTCTTGCGCCACAGCCCCCAGGTGTCCTTGGTGCGCTGGCGCACCTCCTTGCCGCGCTCCAGCACGATGGGACGCAGGCCGGCCTGGGCCAGGATCAGCGCGGCGAAGATGCCGCAGGGGCCGAAACCGACCACGATGGGGCGTTCATCCAGCGGCGCCTCGGCCTTGCCCACCGGCTTGTAGGTGATATCCGGCGCCGGGCCGACGTGCTTGTCGTCGCTCAGGCGGGCGAGCAGGGCGGCTTCGTCCTTCACTTCGCAATCGATGGTGTAGATGAACGGCATGTCGCCGAACTTCTTGCGCGCATCGTAGCTGCGCTTGAACACGCTGAAGGCCAGCAGGTCGGCATCGTCGATACCCAGGCGCTGGACGATGGCCGGGCGCAGAGCCCCTTCGGCATGGTCGAGGGGCAGTTTCAGTTCGGTCAGGCGAATCATGGCGAATATCCCGCAGGGCCGGTGGTGATCCGGCAAGGTGAAGAAGGGCGGCGATTGTACAGGATCGCCGCCTGCAGGTCGTCGCTCAGGCCGCCTGCGGCAGCGGCCAGGCCAGCAGCACGTCGAGCATGCGGTTGGCGAAGGCCCATTCGTTGTCATACCAGGCCAGCACCTTGACCAGATCGTCCTGCACCCGGGTGTGGTTGAGATCGACCACGCAGGACACCGGATAGGCGTTGAAGTCGCTGGAGACCAACGGCAGCTCGTTGCATTCCATCACGCCCGGGGTCATGCGGCGGGCGCCGGCCTGCAATGCCGCGTTTATCGCCTCGCGGCTGGTCGGGCGTTCGGCGGTGAAGGTCAGGTCGAGCAGCGACACATTGGGCGTCGGCACCCGCACCGACAGGCCGTCGAGGCGCCCGGCCAATTCCGGCAGCACCAGGCCGATGGTCTTCGCCGCGCCGGTGCTGGTGGGGATCATCGACAATGCGGCGGCGCGGGCGCGGTAGAGATCGCTGTGGGCCTTGTCCAGCAGATTCTGGTCGTTGGTGTAGGCGTGCACGGTATTGACCAGGCCCTGGCGAATGCCCACCGCCTCGTGCAGCACCTTGGCCAGCGGGGCCAGGCAGTTGGTGGTGCAGGAGGCATTGGAGACGATCTGCTGGTTGGCCAGCAGATCATGGTTGACGCCATAGACCACGGTCAGGTCGGCGCTCTCCAGCGGGTGCGAGAGCAATACCCGCTGCGCGCCGGCCGTCAGGTGCTGTTCGACCTGCTCGCGCTTCTTGAACTTGCCGGAACATTCCAGCACCAGATCGACCCCGAGGCGGTTCCACGGCAGGTTGAAGGCATCGCGCTCGCTGAGCAGGTGGACCGCCTGGCCGGCCACATGCAGTTGTTCGCCCTGCAGTCCCACCTCGCCCGGGAAACGACCGAAGGTGGAGTCGAAGCGGGTCAGGTGGGTGAGGGTGGCGTGGTCGCCGAGATCGTTGATGGCGATCAGGCGGATGCGCTGCTGCAGATCACGCTGCACCAGAGCGCGCAGCAGCGCGCGACCGATGCGCCCGTATCCGTTGAGGGCTACTCGTAGCATGGTTCTCTCCTTTCAACTGTGCTGCCTTGAGCTTAGGAGCAGGGAGAGGGGGCTGCCGCGCAGGACTGTGGCAAAAGACTTCCGCGATAGGGTTTTGACGTCGCTGGCGACAGCCTGGAAGAGGCTGGCGCCAGAGCATCCGGCGCCAGCGCGGGCGGTCAGTTGCGCGCACCACCGAAATGGGCGCAGCCGCGCAGCACCTGGCCGTCCAGGCGCAGCTCGGCGCTGAGGTGGTTGACGGCGCCGCTCATACCGTCGACGCAGCGCTGCGGTGCCACCCAGAGATCGAGACGGCGGCCGTTGGCTTCGCTGCTGAAACTCAGGCGGCCCTCCGGCAGTTGCTCTTCCAGGTAGGGCAGGGCCAGCGGCTCCTGACCGGGCCGGTTGAGGACCAGGCCCTTGTTGCCGACTTCCACCTGCCAGAACGGCTCGTTGCCTGCGGCGCGCAGGGTCAGGCGCTTGAAATTGAGGTCGTCGCAGCCGTGGCCTTCACCCTGGATACGGTACAGCTGGCTGAGTTCGAAGCGGCCATCGCTGCCATTGCCCTGGCTGCCACCCAGCTGGCCGGCCAGATCGGCGAACAGGCTGTCCTGACCGTCGGCCAGCAGTTGGCCGGCTTCGCGGGTCACCCCGGTGTTGCCGTCGACCACGACGAAGCGCCGCTGCTCCTGGCAGGGGGTAAAGAACAACTGGCCGCCCTGGGCCTGCAGCTGGCCCTGCAGGCGCGTAGCGGGAGGTGGGCCTTCGGGCTTGCCGGTATAGACCTGGCAGGCAGTCAGAAGCGGTAGCAGGGCGAAGCTGGTGAGCAGAGTACGGGTGATGGACATGAAAGCCTCCGAACGGGAGCCGCCACCATAGCCACAGGTGTGCGCCGGCTCAAGCCGTTAGCGTGGAAGTCGCCGAGCGCCGCCCTCCTTGCTGCCGGCGCAGGGCGGGCATGCCGCGTAGGCTTTCACCGTTCGCGGTACCGTCGTGGGGTGCCCCGGCTTTGACGGCACGCACGGGCTGCGGCCTAATGCGCCGGATCAGCCGCTGCCCCCGAGTTTTCCGCCATGCCCAGTCCCGCCATGCGCCCCAGCACCCTGCACCTGCCCCAGGGCGAGTGGGCGACCGTGCTCGATTGCCTGTGCGAACACTTCCCGGCCATCGACCGTTCCACCTGGCTGCAACGCATGGAGCGTGGCCGCGTGCTGGATGCCGAGGGCGCGCCCATCGGCCCGCAGCATCCCTACCGGGTCGGGCTCAAGGTGCGCTACTTCCGCGAGGTGCCGAACGAGACGCCGATTCCCTTCGAAGCGCACGTGCTGTGGCAGGACGAGCACCTGCTGGTGGCGGACAAGCCGCATTTCCTGCCGGTGATGCCGGCCGGCGAGTACGTCGAGCAGACCCTGCTGGCGCGCCTGATCAAGCGCACCGGCAACCCCGACCTGGTGCCAATCCATCGTATCGACCGCCTCACCGCCGGGCTGGTGCTGTTCTCCGTCGACCCGCGTAGCCGCGGCCAGTACCAGGCGCTGTTTCGTCAGCGTGCGGTGGAAAAGCGCTACGAGGCCATAGCCCCGGCGCTGCCGCAACTGCAGTTTCCCCATGTGCATCGCTCGCGCATGGTGGAAGGCGAGCCGTTCTTTCGCATGCAGGAAGTGGCGGGCGAGGCCAACAGCGAGACGCGCATCGAGGTGCTGGAGCGTCGTGGCGAGCTGTGGCGCTATGGGCTTTCGCCGGTGACCGGCAGGAAGCATCAGCTGCGCGTGCATCTGGCCGGCCTCGGCGCGCCCATCGTCGGCGACGATTTCTATCCCGAGCTGCACGAGAGTCGCAACCAGCCGGACGATTACGCCAAGCCGCTCAAACTGCTGGCACGCGGCCTGCGTTTCGTCGATCCGCTCAGCGGCCAGTTGCGCGAGTTCGAGAGCCAATTGCAGTTGCAGTGGTAGCGCTGGTGCGCATGGCGCACCCTACGGATCGGCGTAGTCGTAGGGTGCGCCGCGCGCATCAGGCGTCATAAAAAAAGCCCGCACGAGGCGGGCTAAGTGTGGCGTTTGCTCCAGAGCCTGAACAACGGCTCGGCGAGAAACATCACCAGAAACAGCCGCAGCACCTGCAGTGCGGTGACCAGCGCCACCGACAGCTGCAGCGCCTCGGCGGTCAGGCACAGCTCGGTGATGCCGCCGGGCATCATGCCCAGCATCAGTGACAGGTGATCCTCACCGGCCAGCCAGCCTAGCGCTTCGCCGAGCAGGGCTGCGGCGAGCATCGCCAGCAGGGTGAACAGCAGCACGCGGGCGAGAAAGCCCGGGGCGCTGCGAAAGAAGGCGCGGTCGAAATGGCAGCCCAGGGCGCAGCCGATCAGCCATTGGCCCAGTTGCCCCAGGCCCGGTGGCAGCCCGATATGCAGGTCGAAGGTGGCGCTGGCCAGGGCGCAGGCGGTCAGCGGGCCGAGCATCCAGGGGTTGGGTTGTTTCAGGCGTGCCCAGAGCATGGCCAACAGTCCGCCGGCGGCCAGCAGGGCGAGCAGCCAGGCCCAGTCGACCGGCAGGGGTGGCGGGGCGCTGACATCGGGCAGGCCCCAGGTGAACAGCGCCGGAATCAGCAGCACCACCAGCAGCAGGCGCAGGCTGTGGGCGGCAGCCACGCGGGCCGCTTGCGCGTCGTGACGCAGCGCCAGGTTGACCATCTCGCTGGCGCCGCCAGGCATGCTGGCGAAGAACGCGGTGGCGCGGTCGACACCGGCACGGCGCAGGATGGCGATGCCGATCAGGCTCAGCAGCAGGGTGCCGAAGGCGCCCATGACCACCACCGGCAGGTGGCTGACGACCTGCTCCAGCACCTCGCTGGTGAAGTGCAGGCCGATGCCGCTGGCCACCAGCCACTGGCCGGCCTTGCGCCCGCTGGGCAGTTCGCTGAAGGCGCGGTTGCTGAGGCAACGCAGGGCGATCACCGCCAGCAGGGATCCGACCATCCACGGCAAAGGCCAGCCGGCGAGGCTGGCCAGGTAGCCGCCGACCGCACCGGTCAGCGGCGTTACCCACAGATCACGCGGTAGCGGCATCGGCCTGCGCCTTGAGCTGCTTGCGCCGGCGCATCCAGCGGATGCCCGGCAGGGCCAGCATCAGCACCACCAGCGCCCACAGGGTCAGGGTGATCGGGCTGCCCCAGAGGATGCCCAGATCGCCGGCGGAGATCGACAGAGCGCGGCGCAGGTTGTCTTCCATCAGCTCGCCGAGGACGAAGCCGAGGATCAGCGCCGACAGCGGGAAGTCCAGCTTGCGCAGGATGTAGCCGAACACGCCGAGGCCGATCATCAGCACCAGGTCGAACACCGTGCTGTGCACCGCGTAGACGCCGACCATGCTGATCACGGTGATCGCCGGCACCAGCACCCAGTTGGGTACGGCGAGCATGCGCGAGAACAGGCCGACCAGCGGGATGTTCATCACCAGCAGGATGACGTTGCCGATGAACAGCGAGGCGATCAGGCCCCACACCACGTCCGGCTGCTGCTCGAACAGCAGTGGGCCGGGGGTGATGTTGTACAGGGTCAGTGCGCCGATCATCACCGCCGTGGTGCCCGAGCCGGGTACGCCGAGGGTCAGCATGGGGATCAGCGAGCCGCAGGCCGAGGCGTTGTTGGCGGCTTCCGGAGCGGCCAGGCCGCGCAGGTCGCCCTCGCCGAAACGGCCCTTGGGCCCGGCCAGGCGCTTCTCGCTCATGTAGGTCATGGCGCTGGCGATGGTCGCACCGGCACCGGGCAGGGTGCCGATGACGAAGCCGGCCACGGCGCTGCGGATCATGGTCCAGAAGCTCAGGCAGAACTCCTTGAAGTTGAACAGCAGGCGCCCGCTGGCCTTGACCGCCTGCTGGCCGCTGTGGGTCTTCTCCAGCATCAGGAGGATCTCGCTGACGCTGAAGAAGCCGATCACCACGATGACGAACTGGATGCCGTCGGACAGGCTGACGCTGTCGAAGGTGAAGCGGTACACGCCAGTGGTCGAGTCCACCCCGACCGTGGCCAGGGCCAGGCCGATCAGCGCCGCCATCAGGGTCTTGACCGGCTTGTCGCCGACCATGCCGCCGAGACAGGCGATGGCGAAGATCATCAGCACGAAGTACTCGGCCGGGCCGAAGGCCACCGCCCATTTCGCCAGCAGCGGAGCGAACAGCACCACGCCGCAGGTGGCGATGATGCTGCCGATGAACGAACTGACCGCCGACAGCGACAGGGCGATACCGGCCTTGCCCTGACGCGCCAGCGGGTAGCCGTCGAGAGTGGTCATCACTGCCGCGGCGTCACCGGGTACGTTGAGCAGAATGGCGGAGATGCGCCCGCCGTACTCGCAGCCCAGGTACACGGCGGCAAGCAGAATCAGTGCGGTTTCCGGCGGCAGACCGAGGGCGAAGGCCAAAGGCAGCAGCAGCGCCACGCCGTTGATCGGGCCAAGGCCCGGCAGCAGGCCGACCACGGTGCCGACGAAGGCGCCGAACAGCGCCACCAGCAGGTTGGTCGGCCGGGTGGCGACGTCGAAGCCCTGCATGAGGAAGTTGAGGGTTTCCATTTCAGCTCTCCACGAAAGCGTCTAACAGGCCGAGCGGCAGGGGCACGTCCAGCAACAGGTCGAACAGGCTGTAGAGCAGCACGCCCATCGCCACGGCGCTGATGGCGCACGGCAGCGGGCGGCCGGTGAACAGCAGGCCGAGGGCAAAGGTGGCCAGGGTGGTGCTGACGACGAAGCCGAGCAGCTCGAAGGTCAGCGCATAGGCCAGCAGCACCACCACGCAGAGGGCGCTGCGCAGTGCCATGGGGACGTCCAGGCGTTGCTCGAGCAAGCCGGGTTTGATCATCAGCCACAGGCTGCCGGCACCCATCAGGGCCAGCAGCAGCAGGGGATAGGCGCGCGGGCCGACCGGGTCATAGGCGAAGGGCGCCTGGAAGCCCCAGGCAAGGACGGCGAGCCAGACGCACAGCAGCAACCAGATCGCGGAGAACAGGCGAACGTACATGGTGATTTACCTCAGGGGCGTCGACCGCCGAGCGCCGGCGGCCGAACGCGGATTGCGCAAGACGTGCTACTGAACCAGGCCGAACTCGCCGGCCAGCGCCTTGTATTCCTGCACCTGCTTGAGCACGAAGGCGTTGAGCTCGTCGCCGGTCAGCGACAGGGGGAACAGGTCGCGCTGCTCACGCAGGGTGGCGAAATCGTCACGAGCGAGCATCTGGTCGAACTGGCCTTTCCACCAGTTGTAATCCTCGTCGCTGACCTGCGGGCCCATGTAGAAGCCGCGGATCACCGGCCAGCTGATATCGAAGCCCTGCTCCTTGGCGGTGGGGATGTCGGCCAGTTTGCCCGGCAGGCGCTCGTCGGCCAGCACGGCGAGGATGCGGATCTTGCCGGCCGCCAGCTGCGGGGTGACTTCGCCGAGGCCGCTGGAGGTGACCTGGACGTGGCCGCCGAGCATGGCGGTGAGGGTCTCGCCACCGCCTTCGAAGGCGACGTAGCGCAGGTTCTGCGGGTCGATACCGGCGGCGCGGGCGATCAGTGCCGTCTGCATCCAGTCCTGACCGCCGATGGTGGCACCGGCGCCGAATACCACGCTGCTCGGATCCTTCTTCAGGGCCTCGACCAGTTCGCCAAGGTTCTGCCAGGGCGCATCGTCACGCACGGAAATGGCGCCGTAGTCGGTGCCGATGGCCGCCAGCCAGCGCACGGCGCTCTCGTCGTAGCGGCCGAACTTGCCCTGGGCCAGGTTGAGCAGGGAGCCGGAGGAGAAGGCGGTGATGGTGCCCGGGTCCTTGGCGCGCTGCGCGACCACCGCGTTGTAGGCCACGGCGCCAACGCCGCCAGGCATGTAGGTGACGCGCATCGGCGCTTTGAGCAGACCGGTGTCCTTCAAACCGCTCTGGGCCAGCTTGCAGGTCAGGTCGAAACCACCGCCGGGCTTGGCCGGGGCGATGCATTCGGGGCGCTTGGGTTCGGCGGCCAGCAGCTGGCCGGCGAAGGCCAGGCAGGAAACCGCCAGGGCGGCACGGGTCAGGGCAGATTTCATGTTGGATTATCCTCGCGGGTCTTGTTGTTGTTTACCAGATCGGCAGGCTGTAGCCGACGATGACACGGTTCTCGTCCGCATCGCGGGCGAAGTCGGAGCGGAAGCTGGCGTTGCGCAGGCGCACGTAGAGGTCCTTGAGCGGGCCGGTCTGCACCACGTACTTGAGTTCGATATCGCGTTCCCATTCGCCGCCACGCTCGTCGCTGCCGGCGATGCGGGCATCGTCGCCGCGGATGTAGCGGGTCATGAAGGTCAGGCCGGGGACGCCGAGGCTGGCGAAATTGAAGTCGTAACGCGCCTGCCAGGAGCGCTCGTCGGCATTGGCGAAGTCGTTGATCTGCACGAAGTTGATCAGGAACGGATCGCTGCCGTCGATGTAGGCAAAGCCGGTATCGCCGCTCATGTCTTGGAAGCCCAGGCCGAACTTGTGCGCGCCGATGCCGTAGCTGAGCATGGCATTGACGGCGCGGTTGTCGACCTTGCCAGCGTTGGCCGCACCACTGTCGCGGCTGACGATGTAACGCAGGTCGCTGCTCAGGGTGCCGGCACCGAGCTTGTGGCTGCTGAGCAGGCCGAAGAAGTGCTGGCGATAAATGTCGTCCAGATCGGCGAAGTAGTAGCGGCCGGTGAAACCGGGGGCGAACTGGTAGTCGAGGCCGGCCAGGTCCAGGTGGTCGGCGCTGACGCCGCTGGTGAAGCGGCGGTTCTTGGCGTTGAGCACCAGGTCTTCGTCATCGGTGGAGGCGCGGTCGATGACCTTGTCCAGGCGGCCGCCGGTGAAGGTCAGGCCGTCGAGCTCCGAGGAAGTCAGCAGGCCGCCCTCGAACACCTGCGGCAGCAGGCGGCTGTCGCTGGCCTTGACCACCGGCAGCTCGGGCACGTGCGAGCCGTAGCGCAGCTCGGTGGCGGAGACCTTGACCTTGGCGGTCAGGCCCAGGCGGCTGAATTCGTCGGCGGAGCGGCCATCGTCGTGTACCGGCAGCAGATCGGTACCGGTGCGGCCGCGGCCCGAGTCGAGCTTGATACCGAGCAGGCCCATGGCGTCGAGGCCGAAACCGACGGTGCCTTCGGTGTAGCCCGATTGCAGGTCGAGGCGAAAGCCCTGGCCCCATTCTTCGCGCTTGTTCTGGCCGGTGCCTTCACGAAAGTCGCGGTTCAGGTAGATGTTGGTGGCGGTGAGGCTGGCCGTGCTGTCTTCGATGAAGGCGGCGTTGGCGAGAGGGGCTGCGCCGGTAGCGGCGATAGCCAGGCAGAGCAGGCGTACAGGCGGCAAAGCCTGGCGTGAGGCTGCGAGCATCATGTGGTCTCCGTTCTTGTTCTTGTAGCGACCTAGCACCACTGCAGGGTCACTTGGGCAGGTGGATCGAGCCACCATGAGACGATGCTATGAGGGCAAGCTTTCGCCAGGCTTTCATGCCGGCAAGTTTTTTTGGCGCCGCCAACGCTGCGTTCTGGGGATGCCTTGGTGTCGGATTCGCTTGCCATCATGGCAATTGGGCAATTCACAGCGGCCATGGCGGCGCTACACTGCGCGCCTCGAACGATGCTGCAGCTGGAGGTGGCAGTGCGGATTCTGCTGGTCGAAGACCACCCGCAATTGGCGGAAAGCGTGGCCCAGGCGCTGAAAGGCGCCGGCTGGACGGTGGACGTGCTGCATGACGGAGTGGCCGCCGACCTGGCGCTGTCCAGCGAGGACTACGCCCTGGCGATTCTCGATATCGGGCTGCCCAGGCTGGACGGCTTCGCCGTGCTGGCGCGCCTGCGCGACCGCGGTCAGCGCCTGCCGGTGCTGATGCTGACCGCCCGTGGCGAGGTCAAGGACCGCGTGCATGGCCTCAACCTCGGCGCCGATGACTACCTGGCCAAGCCCTTTGAACTCTCCGAACTGGAGGCGCGGGTCAAGGCGCTGCTGCGTCGCAGCGTACTCGGCGGCGAGCAGCTGCAGCGCTGCGGCGATCTGGTCTACGACCTCGGCGCGCGTCGCTTCAGCATGAAGGGCGAAGCCCTGAGCCTGACCGCCCGCGAGCAGGCGGTGCTGGAGGCGATGATCGCGCGGCCCGGACGGGTGATGAGCAAGGAGCAGTTGGCGGCCCAGGTGTTCGGCCTGGATGAGGACGCCAGCCCCGATGCCATCGAGATCTACATCCATCGTCTGCGCAAGAAACTCGAAGGCAGCGGCGTGCGCATCGTCACCTTCCGCGGCCTGGGCTATCTGCTGGAGGCGATCGAGGCATGAGCCGCAGCGTCAGCCTGCGCGGCCGCCTGCTGCGGCGCCTGGCGCTGTTGCTGTCGCTGATTCTGCTGCTGAGCAGCCTGAGCGCCTATTGGAGCGCGCGGCGCGCGGCGGACACCGCCTATGACCGTACCCTGCTGGCCTCGGCGCGGGCGGTGGCCGACGGCCTGTATGCCGACGATGGCCGGCTCAGGGCCAATATTCCATACGT
This sequence comes from Pseudomonas sp. GD04158, assembly GCF_029834875.1. NCBI lineage: Bacteria > Pseudomonadati > Pseudomonadota > Gammaproteobacteria > Pseudomonadales > Pseudomonadaceae > Pseudomonas > Pseudomonas sp. GD04158. The sequence goes on from NZ_JAODYT010000026.1 coordinate 28,301, forward strand.
GGCGCTGGATACCTTCGCCTACGACAGTGCCGGGCGCATCTACTACCAGGTGCTCGACCTCGACGGGCAGCAGGTCTCGGGCTACGAGGACCTGCCCCCGGCACCTGCCGGCACGCCCCGTACCGATGACTACCCCGCGCTGGCGCATTTCTACGATGCCGAGTACCGCGGTCAGGGCGTGCGGGTGGTGAGCCTGTTGCAACCGGTGAGCGAGCCGCAGCTCAACGGCATGGCGGAGATCCGCGTGGCCGAGACGCAGGGCGCGCGCGAGCGCATGGCCCGCGAGCTGCTGGTGGGGACCCTGTGGCGCATGGGGCTGCTGTCGGTCAGCGCGCTGCTGCTGGTGTGGCTGGCAGTGAGCCTGGCCCTGCGGCCACTGGAGGCGCTGCGGCGTGAGGTGGCCGAGCGTGCCAGCGACGATCTGCAACCGCTACCGGACACCGGCCTGCCTCGCGAGGTGTTGCCGTTGGTGGAGGCGCTCAACCAGTTCAACGAGCGGCTGCGCGGGTTGTTCGAGCGTCAGTCGCAGTTCATCGCCGATGCCGCCCATGAGCTGCGCACGCCACTGGCGGCGCTCAAGGCACGTATCGCCCTGGGCCTGCGCGCCGAGCAGCCGCAGGAATGGCGCAGCACGCTGGAGCAGGTGGCGCAGCAGGGCGATCGGCTGACCACCCTGGCCAACCAGCTGCTGTCGCTGGCACGCATCGAAAGTGGCGCGCGGGCCATTACCGAGGGGGGCGCGCAGCGGATCGATCTCAGCCAGCTGGCGCGCGAACTGGGGCTGGCCATGGCGCCGCTGGCGCATTCACGAGGTGTGGCGCTGGCGCTGGAGGCCGAACAGCCGGTGTGGATCGACGGCGAGCCGACCCTGCTCAACGAGCTGCTGAGCAACCTGCTCGACAACGCCCTGGCGCATACGCCGTCCGGTGGCAATCTGATCCTGCGGGTACTGGCGCCGGCGATCCTCGAGGTGGAGGACGACGGTCCTGGCATTCCCGAGGCCGAGCACGACAAGGTGTTCGAGCGCTTCTACCGCCGCGGCACGCAGGGCAACGGCGCCGGGCTGGGGCTGGCCATCGTCGGCGAGATCTGCCGTGCGCACCAGGCCCGGGTCAGCCTGCATCAGGCCGTACCGCACGGTTTGCGCGTACGGGTGGAGTTTCCGGTTTCAGTGACTGAGGGTTAGCGGCTGCTGAATCTCCAGCAGGTATTGCGCCACCTTGCCGCTTTCGCGTAGCTGCGCCAGGCCGCGGTTGAAGCGTTCGATGAGTTCGGCGTTGCCGGGGACTTCACGCGACAGCAGCAGATGCAGGTTGTCGCTACGCAAGGGGTGCGGGTGGACGCTCAGGCGCGCTCGCTCGGCGGGGCTGAAGTGGCGGTGGAGCATGTCGAAGCCAACCACCTTGTCCATCGGGAACAGGTCGACCCGCCCGGCCAGCAGTTGGCGAAAACCCTGTTCATCGTTGGTCAGACGCACCACCTGCAGTTCGCCGGCTGCCTCGGCGTGCTGGAAAGCCTCGCCGTAGTCGTAGCCGCGGGTGGCGGCGATGCGCAGATCGCGCAGGTCCTCGATGCTGGTCCAGTCGAAGTCGCGCGTCTTGCGATGAAACAGATAGTAGCCGCTCTCCACCACCGGATCGCTGATATGGAAGAGCCGCTCGCGCTCGCTGTTGTGCAGCCATACCGCACTGCCGTCGCGCTCACCCCTTTCCGCCATCTTCAGCGAGCGTGCCCAGGGGTGGAACTCCCACTGCACCTTGACGCCCTGCAGGGCGAAGGCTTCGGCGACGATGCGCGAGGCGACGCCGTGGTGGGGCAGGTGCTCGCCCAGGTAGGGTGGCCATTCGCCGTTGGTCAGCCGCACGCTGTCGGCAGCCTGGGCGCTGCCGCATAACAGGACGAATAGGAGAAGTGCGAAGCGCATGGCTCTACTTCCTCAGGCGATTGACCTGAGTGTAGAGGCGGTTTGCCATCCGTGGCGAGTCGCTTTTACTGCAGCATGCTCATGGCCGCTTCCATGGCGGCGGACATGTCCTCGTCGGCCTGCATGTCGACCTGTGGGTCCAGGCCGAGCTTGGTGAACGCCGGCACCTTGCTCCAGTCGAGCTGGGTGTAGGGGTGCTCGCTGCCGAGATAGCTCTGCAGGGTAGCGACCTGGACGATGTCCACGTAGTCGGCCTTGGCCGAGTCGCGGGTGAAGTCCAGATACTGGCTGGGCACGATGGCGATGGGCTCGGGGAACTCCCAGGTACGCAGGATCTTGTCGCCGATGATCGGATGGATCTGCTCGATCACGTGGTTGAGGCTGATGGAGTCGGCCAGCAGCTCGTTGTGCTCTTCGGCATAGGTGAGAATCGGCAGTACGCCGATCTGGTGCACCAGGCCGGCGAGGGTGGCCTGGTCGGGCATCAGACGCGTGTAGTGGCGGCACAGTACATGGCAGATGCCGGCGATCTCGGTGCTCTTGTTCCACACTTCGCGCATCTTGCGGTCGACGACGTCGCTGGTGGCCTGGAACATCTGCTCCATCGCCAGGCCGGTGGCCAGGTTGCAGGTGTAATTGATGCCCAGGCGGCTGACCGCCATCTGCAGGTCGGTGATTTCCTTGTTGCTGCGCAGCAGCGGGCTGTTGACCACCTTGATGATGCGCGCGGTGAGGGCGGCGTCGTTACCGATTACCTTGCTGATCTGCGGTATGCCCACATCCGGGTCTTCCGCCGCTTCGCGCACCCGCAATGCCACTTCGGGCAGGGTGGGCAGCACCAGTTCATCGTTCTCGATGGCGTGGATCAGTTCCTGTTGGACTTTTTCGGCAAGCTTGCTCATTTAGGGGCTCTCTTAGGCAAACCGGTACGGCGCCAGGGAAGTTTAGTCAGCGCTGGATTTCCTTGTCGGCATCCAGCTGATAAGGCAGGTCGAGCAGGGCAAGTGTCGGACCTTCACTGCTGCCGAGCTGGATGCGCCCGTCGGTGACGGCGTCCTCCTGCAGAACGGCGAGCAGTTCCACGCCATCTTCGGCCTGTGCCGCCAGTACCACCTCACCGACGCTGGAGGCGTGTACCGGGGAAAACAGTTCGGTGCCGGCAGACGGTACCTCGGTGCCGCCCAGACGCAGGCGATACAGGCGGCGCTTGAGTTTGCCCAGGTATTGCATGCGCGCGACGATTTCCTGGCCGGTATAGCAGCCTTTCTTGAAGCTCACGCCACCCAGGGCCTGCAGGTTGATCATCTGCGGGATGAACAGCTCGCGGGTGGCGCCGAAGACCTGACCGACCCCGGCGCGCACCTGGGCCAGCAGCCAGAGGTTCAGCGGCGCCTGGGGCAGATGTCGGCTCAGCACGGCGTGCAGATGCTCGGCCTTGTCCACCGCTGCCCAGAGTTCGACGCGGCCGTCGCCAAGGCGCACGGCCAGCAGACCCTCGGCACTGGCCAGGGCATCGGCGTGATCGCCCGGAACCAGGCCAAGTTCGCTCAGCACGGCGTCGCCACCGCTCAGGCCGAAGCGTACCCAGGCCGCGCTTTCGTCGCCGAGCTTGGACTTGGAGAACACTGCGTATTTCTGCAGGTCGGTCATCTGCGGTTCGATCAGCTCGCGGGCCATGGCCAGCAGGTAGCCGTCTTCCACCGGCACGATGCGAAAGCTCGATAGCATCCGGCCCTTGGGCGTGCAGCGAGCGCCCAGACTGGTCTGGCTGGCGGAAAGGTAGCTGAGGTTGCAGGTCAACTGGCCCTGGAGAAACTTGCCGGCATCGGGGCCGCGCACGGCCAGCAGGCCTTCGTGGTCGAGGAGAGTGAAATACGCGCTATCGGCCATGGTGGGAATCGAGTCGCTGGATGAAAGTCAGGGGCGTCATCATAGAGGGCGTGGTAGGGCCTTGTCAGCGCAATTGCACAGGGTTGCGGTGAACAGTGAGGCAAATCGCCGTTATACTGCCGCCCTCGTTCGAGGAGTCCGTTGCATGGTTGAGCAAAGTGAACTGAATCGTCTCTTCTGGCATAGCCGTCGCGGCATGCTGGAGCTGGACGTACTGCTGGTGCCCTTCGTCAAGGAGGTCTATCCCAGCCTGGACGCCGAGGATCAGGCGCGCTACCGCAAGCTGCTGGAGTGCGAGGATCAGGACATGTTCGGCTGGTTCATGCAACGCGGCGAGCCGGAAGATGCCGATCTCAAGCGCATGGTGCGCATGATCCTGGATCGTGTCCAACCCAAGTGACGTGTTCGAGTGCCGCTGGCAGCCCTCCCGCGGGCTGCTGAGGCTCTATCTGTGCGTTCTGTTTCTGGCTCTGCTGGCGCCTTGGCTGGCAGAGATTCCCGTCTGGCTGCAGGTGCTTTCACTGCCGTTGTGCCTGGCGCATGCCGGCTGGGTGCTGCCGCGGCATTTCCTGCTCAGCTCGCCTGAAGCCATTCGCGGTTTGCGCCGCGATGCCTGCGGTTGGCACCTGTGGAGTGCGGCCAAGGGTTGGCAGGCGGTGCAGCTGCGCCCCGACAGCCTGGCGTTGCCGCTGGCGGTGGTGCTGCGTTATCGCCTGCCGGGTCAGCGCTTCAGTCGCGGGCTATGCATCGCGCGCGACGCGCTGGCGCCGGAGCAGCATCGGCGCCTGCGCTTGCGTCTGAAGTTCAGCAGGCGACGCTGGGCTGAGCCTGGGGTGTCGGCACCAGAATAGTGTCTTGGGCTTCGGCCAACTGCTCGGGGTAATCGAGGGTGTAGTGCAGGCCGCGGCTTTCATGGCGCTGCATGGCCGAGCGGATCATTAGCTCGGCGACCAGCGCCAGGTTGCGCAGCTCGATCAGGTCGCGACTGACCTTGTAGTTGCTGTAGAACTCATCGATCTCGTCCAGCAGCAGGCGTACGCGATGCTGGGCGCGCTGCAGGCGCTTGTTGGTGCGCACGATGCCCACGTAGTCCCACATGAAACGGCGCAGCTCGTCCCAGTTGTGCGCGATGATCACGTCTTCGTCGGAGTCGGTCACCTGGCTGGCGTCCCAGCAGGGCAGGTTGGTCGGCATGTCCACTGCATCGAGCTGGGCGATGATGTCGGCACAGGCCGAGCGGGCGTACACGAAGCACTCCAGCAACGAGTTGCTGGCCATGCGGTTGGCGCCGTGCAGACCGGTGAAGCTGGTTTCGCCGATGGCATACAGACCCGGCACGTCGGTACGGCCGTACTGGTCGACGACCACCCCGCCGCAGGTGTAATGCGCGGCCGGCACCACCGGGATGGGCTGCTTGGTGATGTCGATGCCGAAACTCAGGCAGCGCTCATAGACGGTGGGGAAGTGGCTGGTGATGAACTCGGCCGGCTTGTGGCTGATGTCCAGGTACACGCAGTCTATCCCCAGGCGCTTCATCTCATGGTCGATGGCGCGCGCGACGATATCGCGCGGCGCCAGCTCGGCGCGTTCGTCGAAGCGCGGCATGAAGCGCTCGCCGTTGGGCAGCTTGAGCAGGCCGCCTTCGCCACGTACGGCTTCGGTGACCAGAAAGCTCTTGGCTTGCGGGTGATACAAGCAGGTGGGGTGGAACTGGTTGAATTCCAGGTTGCCTACCCGGCAACCGGCGCGCCAGGCCATGGCGATGCCGTCGCCGCAGGCGCCATCGGGGTTGCTGGTATAGAGGTAGACCTTGGCTGCGCCGCCGGTGGCGAGTATCACGAAACGCGCGGCGAAGGTGTCCACTTCGCCCTTCTCGCGATCCAGCACATAGGCGCCCAGGCAGCGCTCGCCATCCAGGCCGAGCTTGCGCTCGGTGATCAGGTCGACCGCCACACGCTGCTCCAGCAGCTCGATGTTGGGGCGCTGCCGTGCCTGTTCCAGCAGGGTATTGAAGATCGCCGCGCCGGTGGCATCGGCCGCATGAATGATGCGCCGATGGCTGTGGCCCCCTTCGCGGGTCAGATGAAATTCGAAGCCGCCGTCCTCGCGGGCGGTTTCCGCCTCGCGGGTGAAGGGTACGCCCTGATCGATCAGCCACTGGATGGCTTCGCGGCTATGCTCCACGGTAAAGCGCACGGCATCGGCACGGCACAGACCGGCACCCGCGTTGAGGGTGTCGGCGACGTGGGATTCCACCGTATCGGTGTCGTCGAGTACTGCCGCTACACCGCCCTGGGCCCAATAGGTCGAACCGTTGGCCAGACTGCCCTTGCTCAGCACCGCGACACGCAGGCTGGGAGGCAGGGTAAGAGCGAGGGTCAGGCCGGCAGCGCCGCTGCCGATGACCAGAACGTCGTGCTGGAAATGATGACTCATGAGCGAATTCCGCGGGGAAGCGGGCCCTAGTATATAGAGAGGTCCGGCGGCACAATAGCCGGCTTATGACCGACCGCGGTGCTCGGGAACTTTCTTAGTCGTTAAGGTTCAAAGAGGGGTCGCCCATATAAGGGAGAACGCTTGTGCGTGCCCGTAATCAACCTCGACATAGCCGTCGAATTATCGGGCAAACAGGGGCAATAAGATTTATTCGCGCGAATTGGGAAGGGTCCCATTGGCGCCATTCCTTGTAGAGAAAAAGAACTCTGCAGGAAGCTTGCTTGGAGGGGAGAACTTTTGCGAAAGGCCCGAGTCTATCTTGGCAAGCTGATTCGCTCAGGGACGCAAACCTCCTCCAGGCATCATGAGGAGAATGCATGCTAACCCAGGAAGATGATCAGCAACTGGTCGAGCGAGTGCAGCGTGGTGACAAGCGTGCCTTCGATCTGTTGGTGCTGAAGTATCAGCACAAGATCCTCGGGTTGATCGTGCGATTCGTGCACGATACCCACGAGGCTCAGGATGTCGCTCAGGAGGCTTTTGTAAAGGCCTATCGGGCGCTTGGAAACTTTCGCGGTGACAGCGCGTTCTATACCTGGCTGTACCGCATCGCCATCAACACGGCGAAGAATTATCTGGTGTCTCGCGGACGTCGACCGCCAGATAGTGATGTCAGTAGCGATGACGCGGAGTTCTACGATGGCGACCACGCCCTCAAGGACATCGAGTCACCGGAACGGGCATTGCTGCGCGACGAGATCGAGGCCACCGTGCATCGAACCATCGCCCAGCTACCGGATGATTTGCGTACGGCACTGACTTTGCGCGAGTTCGAAGGTCTTAGTTATGAGGACATCGCCAGCGTCATGCAGTGTCCGGTAGGTACGGTGCGTTCGCGGATTTTCCGTGCACGCGAGGCAATTGATAAGTCCCTGCAACCCCTGTTGCAGGAAGCCTAAGGCAGCGGCGACAGCCAAGAGAGGAACACCATGAGTCGTGAAACCCTGCAGGAATCGCTGTCCGCGGTGATGGATAACGAAGCGGACGAACTGGAACTGCGGCGTGTGCTTGTAGCAGCCAGTGAGGATGGCGAGCTGCGTGGGACCTGGTCGCGTTACCAGATCGCCCGTGCAGCCATGCACCGCGAGTTGCTGGAACCCCGTCTGGACATCGCAGCAGCGGTTTCCGCGGCGCTGGCCGACGAGGCCATCCCGGCTCGCAAGGCATCCATGTGGCGCAGCGTCGGGCGCGTGGCAGTGGCCGCTTCGGTCACCGTCGCCGTGCTGGCAGGCGTGCGCTTCTACAATCAGGACGATTTGAGTGGTGCTCAACTGGCCCAGCAAGGCGCTTCTCCGGTAATCTCGGCCCCGCAAGTGCAGGGCCCCGCATTGCTCGCCGGCTACAACAGCGGTGAAGAAGCTGGCGAAGCAGCCAAGCCGGGCACTGCCAGTTGGCATGAGCAGCGTCTGCCTACCTATCTGCGCCAGCATGCTCAGCAGGCGGTGATGGGTACCGGCGAGACTGCGCTGCCCTATGCGCGAGCCGCGAGTCTGGAAAATCGCTAAGGAGCCACATGCGCGCGATACCCCTCTGTTTGCTCAGTGGTCTGCTCGCACTCCCGGTGCAGGCCACTGAAGTGCAGGATTGGCTGAGGCGCCTTGCCGAGGCCGAGCGCCAGCAAAGCTTTCAAGGCACCTTCATCTACGAGCGTAACGGCAGTTTTTCCACCCATGGCATCTGGCATCGGGTGGAGGAGGGGGGTGAGGTTCGCGAGCGCCTGTTGCAACTCGATGGGCCTGCCCAGGAAGTGCTCAAGGTCGATGGTCAGGCCCAGTGCGTCAGCGGTGCCCTGGCCGACCAGGTCAGTGAGGAGCAGGCCTGGCCCGCTCGGCATCTCGATGCCGAACAGCTGAGCAACTGGTACGACATTCGCGTGGCCGGCCAGTCGCGTGTCGCTGGCCGCAGCGCAGTAGTGCTGGTGCTGGCGCCGAAGGATCAGCACCGCTATGGCTTCGAGCTGCACCTGGACCGGGCAACCGGCCTGCCGCTGAAGTCGCTGTTGCTCAACGAGCGCGGTCAGCTTCTTGAACGCTTTCAGTTCACCCAATTCAATACCGCCATCCCCGACGCGGCTGCGATGCAGCCCGGTTCGCGTTGCCGTCCGGTGCATTTTCGCACCGTCGATACGATGGCCGAAGGCAGTTGGCGCTCCGACTGGCTGCCACCCGGTTTCACCCTCAACACCGCTCAGCTACGACGCTTGCCGGCCTCGGATGCGAAGGTTGCCTACCTGATGTACGGCGATGGGCTGGCGCGTTTCTCGGTTTTCCTCGAGCCCTTGCAGGGCAACGTGGTGGAAGATGCGCGCAGCCAGCTAGGGCCTACCGTGGCGGTGTCGCGGCGCATGGCTACCGAAGCTGGCGACGTCATGGTCACCGTGGTCGGAGAGATTCCGCTGGGTACCGCCGAGCGTATCGCCTTGTCCATGCGTGCCGGGGTGCCTGAACAGGCCAGCCAATGATCGAAGAACAGGGGCGTGTGGTGGCGCTCGAGCCCGGCGCCGTCTGGGTGGAGACGCTACGCAAGAGCACCTGCTCGAGTTGTTCGGCCAATGCCGCTTGCGGTCAGGGGCTGATGGATCGCCTGGGTGTCGGGCGTCAGCGCGGCTATGTGCGCGCCCTCAGCGACAGTCCGCTGTCGGTTGGCGACACCGTGGTGATCGGTGTGCGCGAAGATCTTCTGGTGCGTAGTTCCCTCCTGGTTTATCTGCTGCCTCTGTTGGGGCTGCTGGCTGCTGCACTGGCGGCGGATGGCCTTGGGCTGAGTGAGCCGCTGGTCATCCTGGCCGGTCTGCTCGGCCTGTTCTTCAGTTGGCTACTGGTTCGCTGGCGCGCTTCGCGCGTTGCCGAGAACCCCGCGTTGCAACCGGTTGTCCTACGTACGCTGCTGGTATCCGTGCCAGCGGCGGGTTGAGTGTGTGCGCGTTTTATATGGGGAGTCGTAGTTCGATGAGAAATCTCAAATCCGTAACGCCGCTGCTGATGGCAGCGCTGCTCTGGGGGCAGAGTCTGCTGGCCCAGGCCAGCCTGCCGGACTTTACCGCTCTGGTTGAGGAGGCCTCGCCTGCGGTGGTCAACATCAGTACTCGTCAGAAAATGCCGGAGCGCTCCGTGGCTGCTCAGCCCGGGCTGCCCGATCTGGAAGGCCTGCCGCCGATGTTCCGCGAGTTCTTCGAGCGCAGCATTCCGCAGATGCCTCGCAATCCGGGCGGTCGTCAGCGTGAGGCGCAGTCGCTGGGTTCCGGCTTCATCATCTCCGCCGATGGTTACGTGCTGACCAACAATCATGTGGTGGCCGATGCCGATGAGATCATCGTGCGCCTGTCTGACCGCAGCGAGCTGGAGGCCAAGCTGATCGGCGCCGATCCGCGCAGCGACGTGGCACTGCTCAAGGTCGAGGGCAAGGGGCTGCCCACCGTGCGCCTGGGCAAGTCCGACGAACTCAAGGTCGGCGAATGGGTACTGGCCATCGGCTCGCCTTTCGGTTTCGATCATTCGGTGACCGCCGGTATCGTCAGCGCCAAGGGGCGCAACCTGCCGAGTGACAGCTACGTGCCCTTCATCCAGACCGATGTGGCGATCAACCCCGGCAACTCCGGCGGGCCGCTGTTCAACCTCAAGGGCGAGGTGGTCGGCATCAACTCGCAGATCTTCACCCGCTCGGGCGGCTTCATGGGCTTGTCCTTCGCCATCCCGATGGAAGTGGCCCTGCAGGTTTCCGAACAGCTCAAGGCCGACGGCAAGGTCACTCGCGGCTGGCTCGGCGTGGTGATCCAGGAAGTGAACAAGGATCTGGCCGAGTCCTTCGGCCTGGATCGCCCGGCTGGTGCCCTGGTGGCGCAGGTGCTGGAAGATGGTCCGGCGGACAAGGGCGGTCTGCAGGTCGGTGACGTGATTCTCAGCCTCAACGGTAAGCCGATCGTCATGTCGGCGGATCTGCCGCATCTGGTCGGTGGCCTCAAGCCGGGCGAGAAGGCCGAGATGGACGTGGTGCGTGACGGTTCGCGCAAGAAGCTCAAGGTGACCATCGGCACCTTGCCGGAAGAAGGTCAGGAACTGGCTGCTGCCGGTTCGACCAAGGGGGGCGAGCGCAGCAGCAACCGCCTGGGTGTGACGGTGGTCGAGCTGACCGCCGAGCAGAAGAAGGGCCTGGACCTGCGCGGTGGCGTGGTGGTCAAGGAAGTGCTCAGCGGTCCGGCGGCCATGATCGGTCTGCGACCGGGCGATGTGATCACCCACCTGAACAACCAGGCCATCGATTCGACGGCCACCTTCGCCAAGGTGGCGCAGGAGCTGCCGAAGAACCGTTCGGTGTCGATGCGCGTGCTGCGTCAGGGGCGCGCCAGCTTCATTACCTTCAAACTGGCCGAGTAAATCGCGGCGCAGGTCAGACAAGGGCGCTTTCGGGCGCCCTTGTCATGTGTGCGGCCGGTGCGCCAGACGTGACGTGGAGGCGCTTGATCGGGTACACTCCGCGGCTATTTTCGGCGGGCATATGGCCCGTGGCCTCTTCGAGTGTTGATCTGTGAGTGACCTGAGTCATATCCGCAATTTTTCCATCATTGCCCACATTGACCACGGCAAGTCCACCCTGGCTGACCGTTTCATCCAGATGTGCGGCGGCCTTGCCGCGCGCGAAATGGAGGCTCAGGTCCTGGACTCCATGGACCTGGAGCGTGAGCGCGGCATCACCATCAAGGCCCACAGCGTCACCCTTCACTACAAGGCGAAGGACGGCAAGACCTATCAGCTGAACTTCATCGATACACCCGGCCACGTCGACTTCACCTACGAAGTCTCGCGTTCGCTGGCGGCCTGCGAGGGCGCGCTGCTGGTGGTCGATGCCGGTCAGGGCGTCGAGGCGCAGTCGGTCGCCAACTGCTACACCGCCATCGAGCAGGGCCTCGAGGTCATGCCGGTGCTGAACAAGATGGACCTGCCGCAGGCCGATCCGGACCGCGTCAAGGACGAGATCGAGAAGATCATCGGCATCGACGCCACCGACGCCGTGGCCTGCAGCGCCAAGAGCGGCATGGGCGTGGACGAGGTGCTCGAGCGCCTGGTGCAGACCATTCCCGCACCGACCGGTGATATCGAAGCGCCGTTGCAGGCGCTGATCATCGACTCCTGGTTCGACAACTACCTGGGCGTGGTCTCGCTGGTGCGCGTGCGCCAGGGTCGCGTCAAGAAAGGCGACAAGATCCTGGTCAAGTCCACCGGCAAGGTGCATTTGGTCGACAGCGTCGGTGTCTTCACCCCGAAACATACCGCCACCGCTGACCTCAAGGCCGGTGAAGTGGGCTTCATCATCGCCAGCATCAAGGACATTCACGGTGCGCCGGTGGGCGACACCCTGACTCTGTCCTCGACCCCCGAGGTCGAAGTGCTGCCGGGCTTCAAGAAGATCCAGCCGCAGGTCTACGCCGGTCTGTTCCCGGTCAGCTCAGACGATTTCGAGGACTTCCGCGATGCGCTGCAGAAGCTGACCCTCAACGACTCGTCGCTGCAGTACATACCGGAAAGCTCCGATGCCCTGGGCTTCGGTTTCCGTTGCGGTTTCCTCGGCATGCTGCACATGGAGATCATCCAGGAGCGCCTGGAACGCGAGTACGATCTGGACCTGATCACCACCGCGCCGAGCGTGATCTACGAGCTCGAGCTCAAGACAGGTGAAACCATCACCGTCGATAACCCGTCCAAGCTGCCGGACGTTTCGTCCGTCGCCGATTTCCGTGAGCCGATCGTTACCGCGACCATTCTTGTGCCGCAGGAGCACCTGGGTAACGTCATCACCCTGTGCATCGAGAAGCGCGGCGTGCAGCGCGACATGCAGTTCCTCGGGTCTCAGGTACAGGTTCGCTACGACCTGCCGATGAACGAGGTGGTGCTGGACTTCTTCGACCGTCTGAAGTCGACCAGCCGTGGTTATGCGTCGCTGGACTATCATTTCGACCGCTACCAGTCTGCCAACCTGGTCAAGCTGGACGTGCTGATCAACGGTGACAAGGTCGATGCCCTGGCATTGATCGTGCATCGCGACAACGCGGCCTATAAGGGCCGTGCGTTGACCGAGAAGATGAAGGAACTGATCCCTCGGCAGATGTTCGACGTGGCGATCCAGGCAGCCATTGGCGGCCAGATCATCGCGCGGACCACTGTCAAGGCGCTCAGAAAGAACGTACTGGCCAAGTGCTACGGTGGCGACGTGAGCCGTAAGAAGAAGCTGCTGGAGAAGCAGAAGGCCGGTAAGAAACGCATGAAGCAGGTCGGTAACGTGGAAATCCCACAGGAAGCCTTCCTCGCTGTGCTCAGGTTGGATAGCTAAGGCTCTATGTCGATCAATTTCCCGCTCCTGTTGGTTATCGCAGTCGCCGTTTGCGGCTTTCTGGCTCTGGTGGATCTGATTCTGCTGGCTCCGCGCCGTCGTGCGGCCATCGCGGCGTATCAGGGGCGGGTCGACGATCCCGATGACAGGGTGCTGGAGCGCCTGAGCAAGGAGCCCTTGCTGGTCGAGTACGGCAAGTCATTCTTCCCGGTGCTGGCCATCGTTCTGGTGCTGCGCTCGTTTCTGGTCGAGCCGTTCCAGATCCCGTCGGGCTCGATGAAACCGACCCTGGAAGTGGGCGATTTCATTTTGGTCAACAAGTTCGCCTATGGCATTCGCCTGCCGGTACTGGACACCAAAGTGATCGAGGTGGACAACCCGCAGCGCGGCGATGTGATGGTGTTCCGCTACCCCAGCGATCCCACCATCAACTACATCAAGCGGGTGGTGGGCCTGCCGGGTGATCGCATCCAGTACACCCAGGGCAAGCGCCTGCTGATCAATGGCGAGCCGGTAGCCGAAAAGCTGGTCGGCGAAGAAACCGGCAGCCTGGGCAGTGCGATGCTCTATCAGGAGCGTCTTGGCCAGGTCGAGCACACCATCCGCAAGGAAATGACCCGTATGCGTCGTGAGCCCGGTGGTGAGTGGGTGGTCCCGCAAGGGCACTACTTCATGATGGGTGACAACCGCGACAACTCCAACGACAGCCGCTACTGGCGCGACCGTCATATCCCTCAGGAGCTGTGGGGCATGGTTCCGGACGACCATATCGTCGGCAAGGCGTTCGCCATCTGGATGAGCTGGCCGGAACCCAAGACCAGCAATCTGCCCAACTTCTCGCGTGTCGGCCTGATTCATTGAGCACTGGCGCGCTGCTTTCGGCAGCGCCGCAGGCTATAAATAGTCTGGCCGTCAGGCTTTCCAACAAGACCGTCTATTGGGGATATACATGAATTTCGCGCGCTCGCAGCAAGGGCTTTCCATTCTGGGCTGGCTGGTGGTTCTGGCCGTGGTGGCGTTCTTCGCCAGCACGGCATTCAAGGTGATGCCGCACTATCTCGACTACATGTCGCTGGAAAAGATCATTACCTCGGTGGAAACCGACAAGGCATCGAACGTGCGTACCGTGGGTGAGTTCTACAACCACGTCAGCAAAGGCATGCAGGTCAACAACATTCGTGACCTGAACATGCGCGAGGCCATGCAGGTGAAGGTGGAAAACAACGAGTTCCTCGTCCACCTCAAATATGAAAAACGCGAGCCGCTGATCGAGAACCTCGATCTGGTGGTGAATTTCGACAAAGAATTTCGTGTACGGATGCCGTGAGTCCCAATCTGTCCCGCCTCGAGCGTAAGCTCGGCTATAGCTTCAAGGACCAGGATCTGATGATCCTGGCCCTGACCCATCGCAGTTTCGCCGGTCGCAATAACGAGCGTCTGGAATTTCTCGGTGATGCCATCCTCAACTTCGTTGCCGGCGAGGCGCTGTTCGAGCGCTTTCCGCAGGCCCGCGAAGGTCAGCTGTCGCGCCTGCGTGCCCGCCTGGTCAAGGGCGAGACCCTGGCCGTGCTGGCGCGCGGTTTCGAGCTGGGCGAATACCTGCGCCTGGGCTCCGGCGAGCTGAAGAGTGGCGGTTTTCGCCGCGAATCGATTCTCGCCGATGCGCTCGAGGCGCTGATCGGCGCCATCTATCTGGATGCCGGCATGGACGCAGCGCGAGAGCGCGTGCTGGACTGGCTCAGTGGCGAGCTCGATGGCCTGACACTGATCGACACCAACAAGGATCCGAAGACGCGCCTGCAGGAGTTCCTGCAGTCGCGCGCCTGCGAACTGCCCCGTTACGAGGTGGTGGACATTCAGGGCGAGCCGCACTGCCGTACCTTCATGGTCGAGTGCCAGGTGGCCCTGCTCAATGAAAAGACCCTGGGCCAGGGCGGCAGCCGGCGTATCGCCGAGCAGGTCGCCGCGGCTGCGGCGCTGATCGCCCTCGGGGTGGAGAACGGCAATGACTGATGCACCTGTGAGCCGCTGCGGCTATGTCGCCATCGTCGGCCGCCCCAACGTGGGCAAATCGACGCTGCTCAACCATATTCTCGGGCAGAAGCTGGCGATCACCTCGCGCAAGCCGCAGACCACCCGGCACAACATGCTCGGCATCAAGACCGAGGGCGAGATCCAGGCCGTCTACGTCGACACCCCCGGTCTGCACAAGCACAACGACAAGGCGCTCAACCGCTACATGAACCGCAGCGCCTCCAGCGCACTGAAGGACGTCGACGTGGTGGTGTTCGTGGTCGACCGCACACGTTGGACCGACGAGGATCAGCTGGTGCTGGAGAAGGTGCAGCACGTCAAATGCCCGATCCTGCTGGCGGTGAACAAGGCCGACCGCCTGGAAGACAAGAGCGAATTGCTGCCGCACCTGAACTGGCTGGCCGAGCAACTGCCGCAGGCCGAAATCGTGCCGATCTCCGCGTTGCAGGGGCAGAACCTCGATACGCTGGAGAAACTGGTGGGCGAGCGCCTACCGGAATCCGAGCATTTCTATCCCGAAGACCAGATCACCGACCGCTCCAGCCGTTTCCTGGCTGCCGAGCTGATCCGCGAGAAGATCATGCGCCAGCTCGGCGCCGAGCTGCCCTACCAGATCACCGTGGAGATCGAGGAGTTCAAGCAGGACGGCCCGATCCTGCATATCCACGGTCTGATCCTGGTGGAGCGTGACGGGCAGAAGAAGATCATCATCGGCGACAAGGGCGAGCGTATCAAACGCATCGGCCAGGACGCGCGCAAGGACATGGAGACCATGTTCGACTCCAAGGTGATGCTCAACCTCTGGGTCAAGGTCAAGGGCGGCTGGTCCGACGACGAACGCGCCCTGCGTTCGCTGGGTTACCTGGATTGATCGCGGCGCCGTGCGCATCCTCGGTGTTGCGCGTGGCGCATTCTGGCGGTTACTGACATGACTTCTGCCGCCTACGTTCTGCACAGCCGCCCGTACAAGGAAAGCAGCGCCCTGGTGGATTTCTTCACCGCCCAGGGCCGCGTGCGTGCGGTACTGCGCGCCGCGCGCGGCAAGGTCGGCAGCATTGCCCGGCCATTCGCCCCACTGGAGCTGGAGCTGCGCGGGCGGGGCGAGCTGAAGACGGTGGGGCGTCTGGAAAGCGCCGGCATTCCGCTGTTGCTGAGCGGCGAGGCGCTGTTTTCCGGGCTCTATCTCAACGAACTGCTGATCCGCCTGCTGCCGGCCGAAGATCCGCACCCTGTGATGCTCGAACACTACGGTCTGACGCTGCAGGCTCTGGCTGCCGGTCGTGCGCTGGAACCGCTGCTGCGTGCATTCGAATGGCGCCTGCTGGACGAGCTGGGCTATGGTTTCGCCCTGGATCGCGATCAGCATGACCAGCCCATCGACCCTGCGGCGCTGTACCGCTGGCAGCAGGACATCGGCCTGGTGCCGGTGATACAACTGCAGCCTGGCGTGTTTCAGGGCCGCGAGCTGCTGGCCATGGCCGAAGCCGACTGGCAGACGCCGGGCGCGCTGGCTGCCGCCAAGCGCCTGATGCGCCAGGCGCTGGCACCCCATCTCGGCGGCAGGCCACTGGTCAGCCGCGAACTATTCATGACGCTCAAGGAGTCCAAGCGTGACTGAGGCCAATCGTATTCTGCTCGGCGTGAACATCGACCACGTCGCCACCCTGCGCCAGGCTCGTGGCACGCGCTACCCGGACCCGGTCAAGGCCGCGCTGGACGCCGAAGAAGCAGGTGCCGATGGCATCACCGTGCACCTGCGCGAAGATCGCCGACACATCCAGGATCGCGACGTGCGCGTGCTGGCCGATGTGTTGCAGACGCGGATGAACTTCGAGATGGGCGTTACCGACTTCATGCTCGGTTTCGCCGAGCAGATTCGCCCGGCCCATGTCTGCCTGGTACCGGAGACCCGTCAGGAGCTGACTACCGAAGGTGGCCTGGACGTCGCCGGTCAGGAAGCCCGCATTGCCGCGGCGGTGGAGCGTCTGACGCTGGCCGGTTGCGAGGTGTCGCTGTTCATCGACGCCGAGGAGCGGCAGATCGAGGCCGCCATGCGCGTCGGCGCGCCGGCCATCGAGCTGCACACCGGCCGTTATGCCGATGCCCATACGGCGGAAGAGGCCGCGCAGGAACTGTCGCGTATTCGCGATGGCGTCATCTGCGGCCTGAACCACGGGCTGATCGTCAATGCCGGCCACGGCCTGCATTACCACAACGCCGAAGCCGTGGCGGCGATTCCCGGCATCAACGAGCTGAACATCGGCCATGCCATCGTCGCCCATGCGCTGTTCGTCGGCTTCAAGCAGGCAGTGGCCGAGATGAAGGCGTTGATCGTCGCGGCAGCCTACCGCGGCTAACCTTATGCCGCCGATCAACGACCGGTCGGATGGCTTCTTGTAGGGTGCGCCGTGCGCACCGGCCAGGCTCCGCGGTATTCCCGGTGCGCATGGCGCACCCTACCTAGCCTTGCGCAAAGGCTTGGATCATCTGCGTAGCGAGGGCCTCGACAGCCTCGTTACGCTGATGACCGCGTATCAGCTTGATGTGATATTCGCCCAGCGGCGGCAGCCCCTGTTCTGCGCCGAGTCGGCGCAGTGGCGGCTTGACCAGGCTGCGCGGGAAGGGGGCGATGGCCAGGTCGGCGGTCATTGCCGCTTCCTGGCCAGCGCACTGCTCGCAGGAGTAGGCAATGCGGTAGGCCACCCCCTGGCGATCCAGTGCATCGAGCGCAGTCCTGCGCCAGGCGCAGCCGGGGTTGGCCAGTGCCAGCGGCAGGGGCGAGCGCTGTATGGCCAGGCCTCCATCACGCCCGGCCCAGACCAGCTCCTCGGAATAGATCACTTCGCCGCGGGCATCATCCAGGCCGTCATTGCCGGCGTTGATCAGGGTCAGATCCAGCTCGCCGGCATCCAGCTTGGCCACCAGATCCACGCTGCGCCCCACGTTCACCTCGACCTCCACCGCCGGATGGCTGCGGGCGAACAGGGTCAGCACGCCCGGTAGCACGCGGTCGCCGATATCGTTCGGCGTGCCGAAGCGCACGCGGCCAGTCAGCGTCGGGGTGAGAAAGCGTGCCACCGCCTCCTCGTTGAGCTTGAGCAGGCGCCTGGCATAGCCCAGCAGCACCTCGCCTTCAGCGGTCAGGCGAACCTGTCGTGCCTCACGGATAAACAGGCGCTGGCCGAGAGTTTCCTCCAGGCGCTTGATCTGCAGGCTCACCGCCGCCGTGCTGCGAAATACCTGTGCGGCGGTGCGTGTAAAGCTGCCGCTGTCGGCGATGGCGACGAAGGTGCGCAGCACATCGCTTTCCAGAAGCGGCAGAGCAGTCGGAGTGGTGGCGTTCATGATTGTTAAAAATTACTTAACCTTGACTTTGGTATTTGTCGTTTGTTTGAACGATAGGTGCGTTTCATCCTGATCGCAAGCCCGGCAAAAAGCCGGCTGCGAAACGGAGGAAAGGTCATGAAAGGTTCGAGCAATTGCAACGAGTCGCATCCGCCCATGCCCGAGTTCTATATGCCGGCCATGTGGCCGCTGGATCTGCAGAACGCCATAGTCGACTGGATCGGCGCCTGGTTCTGGCGTCGGCGCATGCGCCGCCTGCTGGCGCAGGACATCGAGGGACGGATTCGCCTGGGCAGCGCCCGCGGTGTGGTGGAGCAGGGTGCTGGTGAGCCGCTGCGGCTCATTGCACAGCGGCGGGCTTACTGGTTGCGCGGGCGGTAACGCCCATTCATTGGTGCAGGTAGTGCGCTACGGCTTGCGTGCAATCAGCACGGCGCGGGTCGGTGCCGGCAGGCCTTCGACGGTGCGGCTGTGATCGGCCGGGTCGAGAAACTCCGGCAGCGACTGGAAGCGCATCCACTCGGTGGCGCGTTGTTCGTCCACCGAGGTGGTGCTGACATCCACGCAACGCACGTCCTCGAAACCGGCGCGGCGCAGCCAGCGTTCCAGCGCCGGCACCGAGGGCAGGAACCAGACGTTGCGCATCTGCGCGTAGCGGTCTTCAGGCACCAGCACCTGTTCGGCATCGCCTTCGACCACCAGGGTTTCGAGTATCAGTTCACCGCCCTTGACCAGCGCGTCCTTCAGATCGAGCAAGTGGTCGATGGGCGAGCGACGGTGGTAGAGCACGCCCAGAGAGAACACCGTGTCGAAGCCCTGCAGCTTGGCCGGCAGTTCCTCGAAGGCCAGCGGCAGGTGCCACACCGGTTGCTCCGGCAGGTAGCGCTTCATCGCCAGGAACTGGCAGAGGAACAGCCAGTTGGGGTCGATGCCGACCACGCTGCCCGCACCCGCACCGAGCATGCGCCACATGTAGTAACCGTTGCCGCAACCGACATCGAGGATGCGCTTGCCGGCCAGGTCCAGGTGCGGGGCGACGCGCTGCCATTTCCAGTCCGAGCGCCATTCGGTGTCGATGTGCACGCCGAACAGTTCGAACGGCCCCTTGCGCCAGGGAATCAAGCCCTGCAGAGCAGCCTTCAATTGCGCGCGGCTGGCCTCGTCGCAGGCGCCGCCAAAGGCGAAGCGTTGAACCAGTTCCACCTCGCTCACCGCCAGGTCCGGCAGGGCCTGCACCGCGCCATACCAGCGCGCCAGGTCGCCGTGACCGATGGCCAGCTTGGCATCGAGTTGGCCCGGCAGGTCGGCTGTCCATTCCTGCAGCGGGCTGCCGGCCAGTTGTGCCTGCAGGGCGTCGAGATCCAGATCGCGCATCATGGCAGGGCCACCAGCGAGGCGAAGTTCAGGCACTGGAACCAGGGCACTACCTTGCTGAAGCCGGCAGCCAGCAGGCGTTCGCGATGCTGCTCGAGGCTGTCGGGCAGCATGACCTTCTCGATGGCGCTGCGCTTCTGCGCGATTTCCAGTTCGCTGTAGCCATTGGCGCGTTTGAAGGCGACATGCAGCTCGGTGAGCAGCTCATGCTCGGCGGCGTCCTCGAAGCGCAGCTTCTCCGAAAGGATCAGCGCGCCACCGGGCAACAGTGCCTGGCGAATGCGCGTGAGCAGCTCCAGGCGCCGCTCCGGCGGGATGAACTGCAGGGTGAAGTTGAGCGTGACCAATGAGGTGGGCTGCAGGTCGAGGGCGAGAATATCGGCCTCGATCACCTCCACCGGCAGCAGCTCCTGGAACATGGCGTCCTGGGCATGCAGGTATTCGCTAAAACGCGCGACCATGGCCGGGGAGTTGTCCACGGCGATGACCTTGCAGCCATCGATGCGCACATGGCGGCGCAGCGCCTGGGTCACCGCACCGAGCGAGGCGCCGAGGTCATACAGGGTGGTGTGCGGCTGGGCGAACTGGCCGGCGAGCACGCCGATGTTCTCGACAATGGTCGGATAGCCGGGCACCGAACGCTTGATCATGTCGGGAAACACCCGCACCACATCCTCGTTGAAGACGAAGTCGGGCACCTCGGCCAGTGGCTGGGCAAATAGGCGATCGGGTTCTTGGCTCACGGCAGTCGCAACGGGTAGCGGAAAAGGCCGGCATTTTAGCCAAGTGCGGGCGAACAGTCAGGGCTTTCCCGACTGCTCGCTGCAGGGCATTAACGGCCTGCTAGGCCTTGGTGCGTTGGAAGGCCGAAGCGGTGATGCCCCACTGGCCGAGCCAGTAGGTGAGGATGATGGCGTAAGGCGCGGCGTCGAAGCTGGCGACGAAGCGGTCGATGCCGATCAGGCTGTCGGACAGCACGAAGAGCGCCGCACCGCCGGCGGCCAGCCAGGTGGAGCGCGGCTGCAGACCCGGGTGGCCGATGCGGGCCAGCGCGCGCCACAGCATCAGGCTGATCGCCGTGGCATAGCAGGCCACCGGGATCAGCAGCTCGCCCAGGCCGCTGCTGGCCAGCACGGCGAACATCGCGCCACCGGCGATCAGCGCCAGCAGCAGAGCGGGCAGGGCCGGTTGCCGGCTGTCGGAGACGTAGGCGCGCAGGTAGGCCAGATGGCCGAGCAGAAAGGCGCCGAGGCCGCACACGAACAGATCGCCGGGCCAGTCCAGCAGGATGTCGCCGGCCAGGGAGAATACAAGACCAACGGCGATCCAGCGGCGGTAGGTGCCGGCCGGCGCCTGGCGCAGCCAGAGCAGCAGGGCGATCACCGGGATGCCCTTGGTCAACAGGCTGAGCTGGGCATCGCCGGTAATCCGACCGTAGAGAAATACCGCAGCCCCCGCCAGGCCGAGCAGCAACCAACGCATAGCAAGACTCCCTTCGTTCTTGGAATGGCGCGACTATGCCCAGCGACCGAACGGCTGCCAATGCGACGGGCGCCAAATCGAGGGGCGGATCGTGCCGCCACTCGACGCCGCCGGCGGTATTGGGCACCGTATGCGTTCGTTCAGGAGAAGCGCATGTCGATATCGCCACCTGTCACCGAACTGATCGAGCGCCTTTACCGCGAGGAGTCGCGCCGCGTGCTCGCCACCCTGATCCGTCTGCTGGGCGATTTCGACCTGGCCGAGGAGGCGCTGCACGAGGCGTTTCGCAGTGCGGTCGAGCAATGGCCGCAAGGCGGTGTGCCGGACAACCCGCGCGCCTGGCTGGTCTCTGCCGGGCGCTTCAAGGCCATCGACAACCTGCGTCGGCAGCGCCGCTTCCAGCCGCTGGATGAACAGGCCGAGTTGCCCGACGAGGGTGACGCCGAAGGGGGCGAACTGCTCGAGGACGACCGCCTGCGCCTGCTCTTCACCTGCTGTCACCCGGCGCTGGCCAGTGATGCCCAGGTGGCTTTGACCCTGCGCGAGGTGTGCGACCTGACCACCGAGGAGATCGCCCGCGCTTTCCTCTCCAGCCCTGCGACCCTGGCCCAGCGCATCGTGCGGGCCAAGGCGAAGATTCGCGACGCGCGCATCCCTTACGAGGTACCGGGGCGTAGCGAGCTACCCGAGCGGCTGGAGGCGGTGCTGCGGGTGGTTTATCTGGTGTTCAACGAAGGCTACTTCGCCAGCTCGGGTGATTCGCTGACCCGCAGCCAGCTGTCCGACGAGGCCATACGCCTGGGCCGCTTGCTGCTGGAGTTGCTGCCCGAGCCGGAAGTGCAGGGGCTGCTGGCGTTGATGCTGCTGCACGAGTCGCGACGCGCTGCGCGCAGCGGCGTCGATGGTGAGGTGATTCTGCTGGAAGCCCAGGATCGCAGTTTGTGGAATCGCGAATTGATCGCCGAAGGCGAGGCGCTTGTGTTGCAGGCGCTGCACTCGCGGCGTTTCGGCCCCTACAGCCTGCAGGCGGCGATTGCCGCGGTGCATGCCGAGGCGGCCAGTCTGGAAGAAACCGATTGGGCGCAGATCGTCGGCCTGTATGACGAGTTGCTGCGCCTGAACCCCTCGCCGGTGATCGAGCTCAACCGCGCCGTGGCACTGGCCATGCGTGACGGTGAGCAGGCGGGGCTGTTGGAGATCGACCGTCTACTGGCCGCGGGCGAACTGCAGGGTTACCACCTGGCCCATGCGGCGCGGGCCGATCTGCTGCGCCGGTTGGGCCGCCGCGAGCAGGCGATCGCTGCCTACCGCCAGGCCCTGGCGCTGGCGCAACAGGGGCCGGATCGGCAGTTTCTGCAGAGCAGGCTGGAGGAGTTAGGTGACCCGTAGGGTGCGCTGTGCGCACCACATACGAGTGATAGGCGCTGCGGTCGTGTGCACCGAAATTCTTCGGTGCGCACGGCGCACCCTACGTACGGTTAGCCCGCGACCAATACGCGAATCGCTTCCAGGCGCAGGGCGGCCTTGTCGAACATCGCCAGGCTTTGTTCGCGCTGCTCGCGCAGGGCCTCGATCTCGCTGTCGCGTACGCTCGGGTTGACCGCGCGCAGGGCGATCAGACGGGCCAGTTCTTCGTCCAGTTCGGCGATCAGGCGACGCTTGGCCTCGGCCACGCGCTCGACATGGCGCGGCATGACCTTGGCTTCGGCGTCATTGATCTGCTTGGCCAGCACATCGCGCTGGGCCTGGACGAACTTGTTGGCGCTGGCCCGTGGCACGCTTTCGAGCTGGTCGTTGAGGGTCTCGAAACCGACCTTCGGCGCCAGGTCGTTGCCATTGGCGTCGAGCAGGCAGCGCAGCGCGGCTGGAGGCAGAAAGCGTCCCAGCTGCAGCTTGCGCGGGCCGACCACTTCGCTGACGTAAAGCAGCTCCAGCAGCACGGTACCGGGTTTGAGCGCCTTGTTCTTGATCAGCGCCACCGCGGTGTTGCCCATCGAGCCGGACAGCACCAGGTCCATGCCGCCCTGCACCATGGGGTGTTCCCAGGTGACGAACTGCATGTCCTCGCGGGCCAGAGCCTGCTCGCGGTCGTAGGTGACGGTCACCGCTTCGTCGTCGCCCAGAGGGAAGCTGGCATCGAGCATCTTCTCGCTGGGGCGCAGGATCAGGGCGTTGTCGGAGTGGTCTTCGCTGTCGATGCCGAAGGCGTTGAACAGCTCTTCCATGTAGATCGGCAGGGTGAACTGGTCGTCCTGCTCGAGGATCGCCTCGACCAGCGCTTCACCTTCGCCGGCGCCGCCGGAATTCAGCTCCAGCAGGCGGTCGCGGCCGCTGTGCAGTTCGCCTTCCAGGCGAATGCGCTCGGCGGTGGCTTCGTCCACCAGTTGCTGCCACTGGCCGTCGTCGCCGCTTTCCAGCAGCGGCAGCAGGCGCGGGCCGAACTGGTGCTGCAGGGCGTTGCCGGTGGGGCAGGTGGCGAGGAAGGCGTTCAGCGCCTGGTGGTACCACTGGAACAGGCGCTCTTGCGGGCTGTTCTCCAAGTACGGCACGTGCAGCTGGATGCGGTGCTTCTGGCCGATGCGGTCGAGACGGCCGATACGCTGCTCGAGCAGGTCCGGGTGGGCCGGCAGGTCGAACAGCACCAGGTGATGGGCGAACTGGAAGTTGCGGCCTTCGGAGCCGATTTCCGAGCAGATCAGCACCTGGGCGCCGAATTCCTCATCGGCGAAATAGGCCGCCGCGCGGTCGCGCTCGAGGATGCTCATGCCTTCATGGAACACCGTGGCGGGGATGCCGGAACGCACGCGCAGGGCGTCTTCCAGATCCAGCGCGGTCTCGGCATGGGCGCAGATCACCAGCACCTTGAATTTCTTGAGCATCTTCAGGGTGTCGATCAGCCACTCGACGCGCGGGTCGATGCGCCACCAGCGTTGCTCGTCGTCGATCTCTTCCTGTGCCTGGTAGCTGACTTCCGGGTACAGCTCGGCGTGCTCGCCGACCGGCAGCTCGAGGTATTCGTCCGGGCTCGGCAGCGGGTAGGGGTGCAGCTCGCGCTCGGGGAAGCCCTGCACGGCGGCGCGGGTGTTGCGGAACAGCAGGCGGCCGGTGCCGTGACGATCCAGCAGTTCGCGCACCAGGCGGGCGCGGGCGTCGTCATCGCCGCTGTCGACGGCGTCGAGCAGCTCACGGCCTTCATCGCCAAGGAAGCCGCCAATGGCATCGCGTGCCTGGGCGCTGAGCTTGCCCTGGTCGAGCAGTTCCTGCACCGCTTCGGCCACCGGGCGGTACTGGCTGCTTTCGGCGCGGAAGGCTTGCAGATCATGGAAGCGATTGGGATCGAGCAGGCGCAGACGGGCGAAGTGGCTGTCCTGGCCGAGCTGTTCCGGGGTGGCGGTGAGCAGCAGCACGCCGGGGATGACCTCGGCCAGTTGTTCGACCAGCGAGTATTCGGGGCTGGCCTGCTCCGGGTGCCAGACCAGGTGGTGGGCTTCGTCGACCACCAGCAGGTCCCAGCCGGCTGCGAACAGCGCGTCCTGCGCCTTTTCGTCGTCCTTCAGCCACTCCAGGGCGACCAGCGCCAGCTGGCAATCCTCAAAGGGGTTGCTGGCGTCGCTTTCCATGAAACGCTCGGCGTCGAACAGGGCGACGTCGAGGTTGAAACGCCGGCGCATTTCCACCAGCCACTGGTGCTGCAGGTTTTCCGGCACCAGGATCAGCACGCGGCTGGCGCGGCCGGAGAGCAGCTGGCGATGGATCACCAGGCCGGCTTCGATGGTCTTGCCCAGACCTACTTCGTCGGCCAGCAGCACGCGCGGTGCGATGCGGTCGGCCACTTCGCGGGCGATGTGCAGCTGGTGGGCGATCGGCTGGGCGCGCGCACCACCCAGGCCCCAGAGGGACGACTGCAGCAGGCGGCTGTTATGCTCGAGGCTGTGATAACGCAGGGCGAACCAGGCCAGCGGGTCGATCTGGCCGGCGAACAGGCGGTCGCTGGCCAGGCGGAATTGGATGAAGTTCGACAGCTGGGTTTCCGGCATGGTCACCGGTTTATGCTGGGCATCGAGGCCGTGGTAGACCAGCAGGCCGTCGACGTCTTCGACCTCCTGCACGGTGAGCTTCCAGCCCTCGAAGTGGGTGATTTCGTCACCCGGGGCGAAGCGCACACGGGTCAGCGGGGCATTGCGCGTGGCGTACTGGCGGGTTTCGCCGGTGGCCGGGTAGAGCACGGTGAGCAGGCGGCCGTCCTCGGCGAGGATGGTTCCCAGACCCAATTCCGCTTCGCTGTCACTGATCCAGCGTTGCCCCGGTTGATACTGCGCCATGCCTGTCTCCCGCGTGAAAAAGCCGGCTATGGTAACGGATGCGGCGCCGCGGCCAAAGCGGTCGTGGCACTATTGCCGTTCGGCTTAGTCGAAAGTGTAGCGAGCACCGGCTAACAGGCTGTTAAAGTCGCGGATGACGGGGCCGACAACCCGACCAAAGGAGGTGCTGAAACGTGCTACCGCCTATCCCCCACAGCCTGGTGCCGGTCACTGCCTCGCAGGACGTGATCAAGCCCAAGCCCGAGATTCCTCCGGTGACCCCGGCCGAGGGCAGCGCCAAGGAAAGTGCGCTGAGCCTGGACAAGCGCCATCCGCAGGAAACCGAAGAGCTGCTGCGCGATGAACAGCGTCGGCGGCAGCGCCGTGGCTACACCCCCGAGCAGCTGGCCGAAGCCGAGCCGGAAGAGGTGGAACAGGCGCTGGGCGATCTGCCACGAAAGGGACTTTGGGTGGATGTGGAAGTCTGAGACACTGATTTCATCCTCTTCTTCATAGACCTCACGATGCTGTTCGCCGACCCCTTGCCCGCACTTGCCGATGCCGAGCTGGACTATCTACCCGGCTGGGTCGACGCCGCACTTGCCGACAGCTGGCTGCAAGCCCTGGTCGAGCAGACGCCCTGGCAGCAGCCGGAGCTGTTCATCCATGGCCGTTATCACCGCACGCCGCGTCTGACTGCTTGGTATGGCGAGCCGGAGGCGCGCTATCGCTACTCCGGCAAGCTGCATGAGCCGTTGCCTTGGACGCCGCTGCTCGACGAGATTCGTCAACGGGTCGCGAAAGAGGTCGGTCAACCGCTCAATGCCGTATTGCTCAACTATTACCGCGACGGCCAGGACTCCATGGGCTGGCACAGCGATGCCGAACCCGAGCTGGGGCGCAACCCGCTGATCGCCTCGCTGAACCTGGGCGGCAGCCGGCGCTTCGACCTGCGCCGCGTTGGCAGCACGCGCATCGAGCATTCGCTGACGCTGCAGCACGCCTCGCTACTGGTCATGCGCGGGCCGACCCAGCATCATTGGCAACATCAAGTGGCGAAGACGCGCCAAGCCTGTGCGCCGCGCCTGAACCTGACCTTTCGCCTGATCCGGTTTCCGCTATGAGCAATGACGACAAGCTGGTCGATTTCGCCGCCGAGCGCGACAAGCGTATCCACGACCTCAACGACAAGCGCCTCAACGAGATGCGCCAGGCGTTCGAGCAGGTGCTGCCGCTGGGCAAGGCCAAGAAGAAGTCGAAGAACAAACCGAAGAAGCGCTGATTCTCCCTCCTGAGTTCCGCCCCTGGCGGCCGCTTGGCCGCGTCCGCTGCCGTCGTACCCTCCCGTTTTCTTGACCTGCGTCAGTATTCCCGGCGCATCGATCCCGGCTGCTCCGCCGCGATTGATCCAGGTCAATTTTCCCGCCCCCGGCGCTGCTAACGTGAAGCCATCCCAGACAGACAGGCACAACAGGAGGCAGCCATGTTCGTCGATACAGTGGTTCTCGCCGGAGTCGGCACCGTACTTCTGATGATCGCCTTTTGTGGGGGCGTTGGTTACTTCATCTGGAAGGATGCGCACAAGCGCAAGCAGAGCTGATCCTTCCAGCTCACAGGGCACGCAAGGCAATTTGGGCGACTTCGGTCGCCCTTTTTTTGTTTCCGCGGTTGAGGTCCGGCTTGGCTTTCAGCAAAGCCGTGCAGAAAAGATGGAATTCCATTAATATTGGTAGCTACCTAATAATTAGGTTGGTCTGTAGGCCGGTCATCCGCTCGTCTACGCTTTCCATCTGAACCATAAAGCTGCATTTTCATGCGCAATACCTTGCTGCTCTTCCTGGCCCCCAGTGCGCAGGCCGCACAATTTGCCATCAAGACCCTGCTGGGCGGTGGTCTGGCGCTTTGGCTCGCCTTTCGCTTCGGTCTGCAGCAACCGCAGTGGGCGCTGATGACGGCCTTCATCGTGGCTCAGCCGCTGTCCGGCATGGTGGTGCAGAAGGGCCTGGCACGTCTGCTGGGAACGCTGGTGGGCACCTGCATGGCGGTGTTGATGATGGCCCTGTTCGCTCAGGCGCCCTGGTTGTTCCTGCTTGCCCTGGCGGCCTGGCTCGCCCTGTGTACCGCCGCCTCGACCATGCTGCGCAGCGCCTGGAGCTATTCCTTCGTACTGGCCGGTTATACCGTGGCGATCATCGGTCTGCCGGCCATCGATGCGCCGCTGACGGTTTTCGATCAGGCGGTGGCGCGTTGCACGGAGATCTGCCTGGGCATTATTTGCGCCACGGCAGTCAGTGCCATCCTCTGGCCGCAGCGGGTCGAGCGGCAGTTGGTGCAGCAGGCACGTAGTGCCTGGCAGGCGGGGGTAGGGGCGGCCGCTGCGGCGCTGGCCGGCCAGGCATCGGCGCGTCAGGGGCTGCTGGAGGTGCTGGGCCGTATCGTCGCGGTGGATGCCCAGCGCGAGCATGCCTGGTTCGAAGGCAGCCGCGGCCGCCAGCGCGCCCGTGCATTGCGTGGTCTGAGCCGCGATCTGCTTACCCTGCTGCGTCTGGCACGTGGCGTGGCACGGCAATGGCGGCAGTTGAACGAGGCGCAAAGTCATGCCCTGGCGCCCTGGCTGGAGCAGGTGCAAGCGCAGCTGCAGGCAACAGAGCGCGATCAGTTGCCTGCATTGGCCTCTCGCCTGCGCGAGGCTGCGGAGGATGATGCGCTCGACGCCGCGCAGCGCTTCTGTCTGGAGCGCCTGGCGCTGCTGGTGCTGCGACTGGATACCGCCGGTCATTCTCTGGCGGCGGTGGAGCGCGGTCAGGTGACCGGCGAGGTGCCGCCGGCCTTGTCCTGGCACAGCGATTGGCAGACGGCGGCGGTCTACGGTGCGCGCAGCGCTCTGGCGTTTCTCGCGCTCTCGGCGTTCTGGCTGGCCACCGGCTGGACCGCTGCCAGCGGTGCACTGCTGCTGACCTGCGTGGTCTGCAGCCTGTTCGCCAGCCGCGAGAATGCCGCGCAGATCGGCCTGCTGTTCATGCGCGGGATCTTCTACGCGTTGCCGGTGGCCTTCTTCGTCGGCCAGATCCTGCTGCCACAGCTGAACGGCTTCGCCATGCTCTGCCTGGCGCTTGGCGTGCCGCTTTTCTTTGGCGCGCTGGGCATGGCCAGCCCGGCGCTGGGGGCGACGGCCACCTCGTTCAGCCTGCACTTCATCGTGCTGTGCGCCCCGCAGAACGATATGCACTACGACGTCGCCTTCTTCCTCAACGAGTCCCTGGCCATGCTGATAGGCGTCGGCTGTGCGGTGCTGGCATTCAACCTGGTGGTCCTGCGCAATCCCCGCTGGCATGGCCGCCGCTTGCTGCGCGCGACGCTGCAGGATCTGGCCCGGCTCACGCGGCAGCCGCTGGTCGGCGCCGAAAGCTGGTTCGGTGGCCGCATGGCCGATCGCCTCCTGCAGCTGGCCCGGCACTATCCGGTGCTGCCCAGCCAGAGTCGCAGCCGTTGGGATGACGGCGTCGCCAGCCTCGACCTGGGCGACGAGCTGCTGCATCTGCGCGCCTGTCTGGCAGCGGGAGATCGCGCGCTGGGCGCGGCCGAGACCCAGTTTCTCGAGCATCTGCGCCGGCAGCTGCTGCTCGGGCCGGCACCACAGCGCAGCGCCGCGCTCGACGACGCGCTGAGCGACCTGCTGCAGGCACTGCGCGCTGCGCCGCCGAGCATCGACCGGCGCCTTGCCGAGGCGGCCCTGCTGCAATTGCGCCAAGGCTGGCAGCACTGGTGCGAACAACAAGGGGAAAACCATGGGGTTGCGTGAATGGTCGCTGGGCGGCGTGCTGCTCAGCCCGATGCTGCTGTATGCACTGCTGGCGCTGCTGCTCACCGGGCTGCTGCGTCTGGGCTTGCAGCGCCTCGGTGTGGCGCGCTGGATCTGGCATGAGGCGCTGTTCGACTGCGCCCTGTATGTCTGCGTATTGGCGGCCGTGGTGGCCGTGCTGGGATATTGAACGAGGAGAGTGACATGCGATTCACCCTGCGTGTCGGCATTACCCTGAGCCTGGTGGCGGTGGCCGTGCTGGCCGGCGCCTGGTTATGGCAGCACTACCTGTATTCGCCGTGGACGCGCGACGCGCGGGTGCGCGCCGATGTGGTGACCATCGCCCCCGATCTGGCCGGCTGGGTACGCGAGCTGAAGGTGCGCGACAACCAGCATGTGGCGGCGGACGAGTTGCTGATGAGTCTGGATCGCGAGCGTTACCAGGTCGCCCTCGAACAGGCGCAGGCCGTGGCCGAGACCCGCCGCCAGCAGTTGCTGCTGCGCGAGCACGAGGCCGGCCGTCGTATGCGCCTGGGGCCGCAGGCGATCAGCGCCGAACTGCGCGACAACGCCCAGATCAGCGCCGAGATCGCCCGCGGCGAGTATCGCCAGGCGCAGGTGGCGGTCAGGTCCGCCGAACTGGACCTGGCGCGCAGCGAAGTGCGGGCGCCACGCGCCGGGCAGGTGACCAACCTGCGCCTGGCCGAAGGCAACTACGTGCGAGCCGGCGAGCCGGTGCTGGCCCTGGTGGACGAGTCGTCCTTCTATGTGCAGGCCTATTTCGAGGAAACCAAACTGCCGCGCATCCGCATCGGCGCGCCAGTGGAAATCTGGTTGATGAGTGGCGATCAGCCGCTGCGCGGCGAGGTGGAGAGCATCAGTCGCGGCATTGCCGACCGCAATGCCAGCCCGGATGGACAGCTGCTGGCCGATGTCGAACCGACCTTCAACTGGGTGCGCCTGGCGCAGCGCATTCCGGTGCGGATCAAGCTCGATGAGGTGCCTGCAGGCGTGG
>NZ_JAODYT010000027.1:0-57869 GCF_029834875.1 Pseudomonas sp. GD04158
TCTAACCGGGCACGCCGTACCTCTTCGAATATCCGAGCGCCCGAGCGCTCGTAGAAGCTCCTTCCTCGATCATTGTCGGTAGCCACGATCCAGTCAATACGCCCGCAGCCAGTATTCTGAGCGAGGATACACAGCTCTGAGAGTAGAGCTTCGCCCACACCGCTTCCCCGGAACTGCGGATAGACAAACAGATCGTCTAGCCAGATGCCAGGCTTGGCAATGAACGTGCAATAGATACTGTAGTACGTCGCGATACCCACGGCCTCGCCTGACTTCATGGCCAAGAGCGCAAACGCCTTGGGTTGTTCGGAGAAGAAAGCTTCCTCAATGTCAGCTTCCGTAGATTGAAGCGAATTCAAACACCCATCGAATTCCGCTTTTCCTCGAACAAGGTCGAGTATCGCAGGAACGTCCGCTTTTTCTGCCTTCCTGATTTCAATAATAAGAGTACCCTCTCTATGGATGCGCATAACGCCGCCAACACGCGCAGCTTTGTAGTGAAGGCGAAGCCGCAACCGAAATGGTGTCGCTATGCTTGGATTGGTTAGTGGCAGACGCCCGTGACGTTGGCTCTTGCCCAAAGCAGGCTCCCATGAAGCGTTGGCCGCCTACATTCTCTGCGGAGTGGTTGCCTCTCTAGTTCAGGCAACCAGCAGGTGACGTCTAACCGCGTGCTGTGCATCAGTCTTTCATATTCTTCCACGCGAATACCGAGGCCAAAATAATGATACCGATGGCAGCACCCAAGTATAATGTAGCGATCGTAGCGCCAATCTCTACCGCCTGCTCAAGGAACAGAACCACCAGTATCACAACAGCCACTTGGCTTACTGTTATCTTCAAATCATGGAAGCTCTTAATGTCCAGAGGGTTTTGGGATTCTCTGTCATCATCAGACACCGGACGGATGAACAGACGATACAGGCTAACCGCCATGATCTGAAAAGTAATAGCGATCAGCAGGAGATCCAACAGCTTCAGGAGGCGAACCGCGAGGCTCTTGCCGTTGTCAGCAGAGACAGGTATATCACGTACTACATCCAGTGCGGTATTCCAGATTATGTTAACCGAGGCACCATACAAGAGCAAAGATGACACCGCACAGATAACGACTGCCACCCACACCATAAACCGACTACTTCTGAAAACTCTCTCGATCATAATTTCTCCGGGCCGCGTCACAACGTCAGTTACAGACTCACAATTTTCTCTTAGTCGGTTTCACCGGACTATCTACTATCTCGTTAATCAACCTCTAGATTGTGCTTTCTACGGCGTTAGCCGAACACTGGAGCTGTCGGATTACTGCTGGATTACTTCAAACGTTCGTGACCCTGACATGACCTGGAGAAAAGCCACTAACGTTGGAATTCAGCGGCTGCCGTAGGCAGTCCGCTGGAATGACTTGTTAGGCAACAACTCCACTGCCTATGGGTTTATAGCGGATTTACTTAGGTTGGTACTCCAATGATGAATGGTGAAGGTTAATGCGCAAATTTCCCGCATCGTCTTTAACGTAACCCCACGTTTTGTCAACGGTAGTCACTTTCCCATTTTTATCTGTGAAGTGAACTTTCCCCATAGTAATTGCGCTATTGCCATCAAGAAAAATAGCAGAAGTGACAGGCTCACATTTTTTCCAGCCTTTTAGAGCAAAACCTGTGTCGGCAGGGAAGGATGGGTCACCGCCAACGAAATAAGATAGCGCACCGGCACGTGTGGGGCGAAATGTTTGAGGGTTCACCGTGAGCGTAGGCTTAAAGAGTACTGCGCCCATTTGGTAGGCGTAAGCGGAATCTATGACTTTCTCGGCCAATGCTCTCGCTGCTACTTTTCCATCCTTTTCGTATGCGGCGTTGATATCAAGAAGAGCAGCACACCATGCTTGCTGAGCTGTTAATGCTTCCTTCTCTGTTACTGCCTGATTTACAACGATGGGCTCGTTTGCGTTCGCAATATTTGAGGTAAGTGCGACTAATGCTGTTAATGCTACAAGTTTGACTTTCATAGTTGGGAGACCTCTGGGTTGAAAGAATTGGATTGTTGCGTGTTTGACTGTGCCTAACAGTGATTAGACCGAACGCTCGACTAATACGCAGCCTAACATTTCGCTAACAATGTTGACTTTTCTCTTGCGGATCAGTGTTTTATGCATCTTTCACTCCCTTCTGCTGCGACGTTATATCGAACGCGGTATAAGCCAGTTATAGCCGAATGCGGCATAAGCCCGCGCTTCACAGCATGTCGCCAAAGCTAGCAGGAATGAATGCTTGTGTGAGATAAGCAAGGCATTCATGCCGCCGAAGATGGGACTGCGCGTGAGCAGTTGTTTCCATAATGCTTTTTCTGCTGTTGATTGCCAAGAAATTAGTGGCCGCTTCTGGCCGCTAGTGTGCGCTCTCTTGCTTGGATGGCATTACGTTCTGGCCCAACGTTACTGTAGCGAATCCGCAGCAGTATCAATCAAAGCCTCCTGTATCCCGCGTGAAGAAAGACGCTACGTTGCGCCCGTTCTTCCACGGCTTCGCTTGCCGCCCCGCTACGGCAGATTCGAAGCATTCATCGAAATGTCATCATTTAGAAGCAGTGCGTTAACAAGGAATTTCTACCCTTTGCATCGCGAACCGCAATTGTGCGGCCAGCAATATTGCGAAAGGTGATCAAATGACGCCCCATCCGATACAGGACGCCGTGCTGCGGGTCGACCGGTTGAGCGTCGTCTACCCAGGCGGCGTGACAGCCCTACGCGATACCTCGATTGCATTTCGGCGTGGTGAGTTCACCGTGCTGCTTGGTCTCTCGGGCGCAGGCAAGTCGACCTTGCTCCGTAGCCTCAATCGACTCGTCACGCCCACTCGCGGCAGTGTCACCAGCGAGCTCGGTGAGCTCGGCAGCGGCTCGGCCTTGCGTCAGCATCGTCGGCGTACCGCCATGATCTTTCAGCACCACCAGCTAATCGAACGTCAAAGCGCACTGGCTAATGTGCTTACCGGTCGGCTGGCCTTTCACAACACGCTCCGCTCGCTGTTTCCTCTGCCGCGTGCCGATCAGGAGATTGCGCTCAGTTGCCTCGCTCGGGTCGGTCTGGCAGACAAGGCGCTAAGCCGGGTGGACAAACTGTCCGGTGGCCAGCAGCAGCGGGTAGGCATCGCGCGTGCGCTAGCGCAACAGCCCGCGATCATTCTTGCCGATGAGCCGGTAGCCAGTCTCGACCCGGCCACTTCGGTCCGTGTTCTCGGACTGCTGCGCGACATCTGCAAGGAAGACGGCATCACCGCCATCGTTTCGCTGCATCAACTCGAATATGCCCGCCGCTTCGCCGATCGCGTCGTCGGGCTGGCCGATTCTCAGATCGTTTTCGATGCCGCGCCCTCGGAACTCACCGATGCGCAGCTTGAGCGCATCTATGCAGGCCGCTCTACGACTCAGCCAGCAACTGCTCCGGCTGAAACCCCTGTCATGCTCGCACCTTCACTGGAGATGTCCCGATGAAACGCTTATCCGCTCTCTTATTGACCTGTTTGCTGTCCGCTGTTTCAAGTCTGTCCGCCGTAGCGGCCGATGCCGATCCGGATGTGCTAAAGGTTGCGCTGCTGCCGGACGAAAACGCCTCGGAGTTGATCAAGCGAAACCAGCCGCTGAAGGATTATCTGGAAGAGCATCTGGACAAGAAGGTGCAGCTGATCGTAACCACCGACTATTCCTCGATGATTGAGGCGATGCGCTTTGGCCGTATCGACCTGGCGTATTTCGGTCCGCTGTCCTACGTCATGGCCAAAAGCAAAAGCGACATCGAGCCCTTCGCTGCCATGGTCATCGACGGCAAGCCGACCTATCGCTCAGTGATTATCGCCAATGTGGCGTCAGGCGTGAATGAGTATGCCGACCTTAAGGGCAAGAAGATGGCCTATGGTGACCGGGCATCGACGTCCAGCCATCTGATTCCCAAAACCGTGCTTCTTGAGACGGCCGAGCTGACGGGTGGGCAGGACTACGAACAACATTTTGTGGGCACGCATGACGCCGTTGCCGTCAACGTGGCGAACGGAAACGCCGATGCGGGTGGGCTGTCGGAGGTAATTTTCAATCAAGTAGCCGAACGTGGCCTAATCGATCCGAGCAAGGTGAAAGTACTTGGTTACAGCGGCGAATATCCCCAATACCCCTGGGCGATGCGCTCGAACCTGAGCCCCGAGCTGAAAACCAAGGTGCGGGATGTATTCGTCGGTATCGACGATCCCGAAGTGCTGCGCAACTTCAAAGCCGAGGCCTTCGCGCCAATCACCGACGCCGACTACGATGTGATTCGCAACATGGGATCGCTGCTCGGCCTCGACTTCGCCACGATGTGAGCACCGATATGTCTACTCATCATGACGTGCAGGCGCTGCCTGCAGAGCAACGCGAGCACATCCTTCGAGGCTTCGGCCTCGGTTGGTGGCGCCAGCTGGGGCAGGTGGCAATTGTACTCGGAGTGGTGCTGTTGGCCTGCTGGTACGTGGGGCTGCTCGATGCCACCACGCTGCTGAACGGGCTGCCCTCCATCGCGACCCTGGCAGGCGAGGCCATGCCGCCAGACTTTTCGGGCTATCGAAGCTGGATTCGCCCGTTGATCGACACGCTGGCGATGAGCATCGCCGGCACGGCCATCGCAGTGGTGTTCTCGCTGGTGGTGGCCTTCGTTGCAGCGCGCAATACGGCGCCGCACCCCCTTGTGTTCGGTGTTGCCCGGGTGCTGCTCAATGCCCTGCGGTCGGTGCCGGAGCTGATCATGGGCATCATCTTCGTTGCAGCCGTAGGGTTCGGCGCCTTGCCGGGCGTGCTTGCCCTGGGTCTGCATTCGATCGGCATGGTCGGCAAGTTCTTCGCCGAGGCCATCGAGCACGTCGACGAAGCGCCGGTGGAAGCCGCTCGGGCGGCGGGGGCTACGCCGATGCAAGTGCTGCTGCACGCGGTTTTGCCACAGGTGACTCCGCAGTTCGCCGACGTGGCGATCTACCGCTGGGAATACAACTTTCGCGCCTCCACCGTGATGGGCATGGTTGGCGCCGGCGGTATCGGCTTCGAACTCATGGGCTCGCTGCGCATCATGCAGTACCAGGAGGTTGCAGCAATCCTGCTGGTCATCCTGGCCATGGTCACGCTAGTAGACGCCTTCAGTGGCGTGCTGCGCAAACGTTTCAAATAGGACAAACCATGCTGCCGAAACTCGTTATAACTCACCGAGTACACGATGAGATCCTGCAACTGCTGGCGCCACATTGCGAGCTGATGACCAACCAGAGCGACAGCACGCTGACGCGCGAGGAAATTCTGCGCCGCTGCCGCGATGCTCAGGCGATGATGGCGTTCATGCCCGATCGGGTCGATGCAGAATTTCTCCAAGCCTGCCCCGAGCTGCGTGTGGTCGGCTGCGCGCTCAAGGGCTTCGACAATTTCGATGTGGACGCCTGTACTGCCCGCGGGGTCTGGTTGACCTTCGTGCCTGATCTGTTGACGGTCCCGACTGCCGAGCTGGCGATCGGACTGGCGGTGGGGCTGGGGCGGCATCTGCGCGCAGCAGATGCGTTCGTCCGCTCTGGCGAGTTCCAGGGCTGGCAACCACAGTTCTACGGCACGGGGCTGGATAACGCGACGGTCGGCATCCTTGGCATGGGCGCCATCGGACAGGCCATGGCTGAGCGCTTGCAGGGATGGGGCGCGACCCTGCAGTACCACGAGGCGAAGGCTCTGGATACACAAACCGAGCAACGGCTCGGCCTGCGCCAGGTGGCGTGCAGCGAACTCTTCGCCAGCTCGGACTTCATCCTGCTGGCGCTTCCCTTGAATGCCGATACTGAGCATCTGGTCAACGCCGAGCTGCTTGCCCTCGTACGGCCGGGCGCTCTGCTTGTAAACCCCTGTCGTGGTTCGGTAGTGGATGAAGCCGCCGTGCTCGCGGCGCTTGAGCGAGGCCAGCTCGGCGGGTATGCGGCGGATGTATTCGAAATGGAAGACTGGGCTCGCGCGGACCGGCCGCGGCTGATCGATCCTGCGCTGCTCGCGCATCCGAATACGCTCTTCACTCCGCACATAGGGTCGGCAGTGCGCGCGGTGCGCCTGGAGATTGAACGTTGTGCAGCGCAGAGCATCATCCAGGCGTTGGCAGGTGCGCGCCCAATCAACGCTGCGAACCGTCTGCCCCAGGCCGAGCCTGCCGCATGTTGAATCCGGTCTGGCTGAAGAGCCTGGTAGCGATCGTTCAAACAGGCAGTTTTCAGAGCGCGGCGAGGGCGTTGGGGCTGGCCCAGCCGACGGTGTCGCAGCACTTGCAGAAGCTTGAAGAGCAGGTCGGCGTAACGCTGGTGCAGCGCAGTCGTAGCGGCTGCCAGCCTACCACACGTGCGCTGGCCTTCATGCCGCATGCGACCGCCTTGCTCGACATGCACGCCCGGGCGCTAGAAGCCCTGCATGGAAATAGTGAGCGCGTCGGGGCCAGCTCCAACATCGGCACCTACCTTCTCCAGCCATTCGTGCGCAGCTATCTGACGACCGCAAATGAGAGGGGCGAGGTGGATCTGCGCATCGCCGCCAACCCGGATGTGGCCGACCAGCTACTGGCGGGCCAGCTCGACGCCGCGATCATGGAATGGTGGCTACCTCACCCCGACTTCGAACACCGCCTCTGGCGGGTCGAGCCGCTGGTACTTATCGTCAGCCCCGACCATCCGCTGGCTGAAGCAGGGTGCATAGAACGCGATCGTCTGGTGGACCTGCCGATGCTGGGAGGTGAACCGGGTAGCGGTACCGGACGGCTTCTGACCGAATACTTTGGCGAGCTGGGCGTGCCTCGCAGCGGTATGCAGCTAGGCAGCACCGAGGCAGTCAAACAAGCAGTCAGGGCGGGACTCGGCGTGTCGTTGGTGATGGCTTCCGCAGTACAAGACGAAGTTCGCAGTGGCGCGCTGGTAGCTCTTCCCATCCCGGGGCTTGAAAAGCGTCTCCAACTGATCTGGCGCAAACCGCCCGGAAATCTGCACCCGCCGGGATTTGTGCGGCACTTATTGGCCGGTTAGCGACCACCGTTCAGGCTAGCCATTCTTGTCCTCCCACACGTGGAGGACTTGCTATGAACATCATCGCTACCTGCAGCCGCCAGCCCTGGAACAAAGGAAAACTGGTCGGACAGAAAACCCCACTCCGACTGAGAGATATCTGGGCCATCCGAGTAAGGCTTCAAATTGCAGAAAGAACTCGGGATCTGGCTCTCTTCGACCTGGCCATCGACAGCAAGCTTCGAGCCTGCGACTTAACCAAGCTCCGTGTGCGGGACGTTGCCCATGGTGAGCAGGTGTCATCACGAGCAATAGTGATGCAGCAGAAAACACAGCGGCCAGTGCAGTTCGAGATCACTGAGCAAACTCGGGCGGCGCTCGCGGCTTGGATACATCAAGTACAGCTCCGCGGCGAGGACTACCTGTTCCCGAGTCGACTGCATAACTCAGACCATCTATCCACTCGTCAGTACGCCCGTATCGTCAAAGGCTGGGTGAAAGCCATTGGCCTTGACCCAGCCATGTATGGCACTCACACAATGAGACGCACGAAGGCATCACTGATCTATCGCAGGACGAAGAACCTGCGGGCCGTTCAACTGCTGCTCGGCCATACGAAGCTGGAGAGCACCGTTCGATATCTGGGAATTGAGGTCGATGACGCCTTGGAAATGGCGGAACAGACCGAAGTGTGACCATGTTTAGCGACGGCCAAAGTCAGGCCGTCGCTAACCGGCCAAGAGCGGACGGTGATTCAGCTAGCCGCTGCGAGTAGAGCCTAGCCACCGGTTTGGCGGTGAAGCTATGCTCACGGAAGATCGAATAGAGGGTGTTGGAAAGTGTCTGCTGAGTACATTCTTGAACAATTCATTATTGGCCCGCGCTTGCAGCTGAGCATCTCCGAGGAGCGCTACAAGGAGCTTGCATATGCACGAAACGTGTTGTCCGAGGCTCTGGCTTTCGAGCAACGCTACGAATTATTGATTGGTAATTTTTTGGCCATGGAACTGGCTTTCACCGAAATTTGCCTGCGTACCAAAGTGGAGCCTCAACATCGGTATGTGGATTCAGCAGAAATCCTAGAGGAAGCAAATCGCCATGTCGTGAATATGCTTACGGCTATGCGAGCCTATGCCGACCAGGTAGTGCAGGACTTCAAATGCTTGGGGCTGGTTCCTAGCTTCAGCGAGGTGGCTAAGTCGGAGCTAAATGAGGCATTTGCCCGAAGCTCGGACTATCGATTTATGTACAGTTTAAGGAACCACGTTCAGCATAAGGCTACTGCTGTTCACGGTTTTATAGCGAACGATGATGGGACGAGAGATGCCAACGGCTGGGTCGAGACAGTCAGTTTTTATGCAAACAAAGTGACTCTTAGGGCAGATAAGGACTTCAAGCTCCGAGTTCTAGATGAGCAACCGGAGAAGATCGATATTCGGCGGCGTGCGCGACGAAGTGTGCAAGCGGTAGGCGAGGTGCATATGGCTCTACGCAACTTGTCCAAAGACCAGGTAGCGCGAGCTAGGTCAGCAATTGAGCTGGCAATCCGCGAATACAAGGAAGCTGGTGCAACGTCAGCCATCGGTCTTGGCGCTCGACGCGTCGGGGATACCAGCGCAGATGTCGCCCTATTGCTGGACTGGGATGACGTTCGACTTCGGCTTGTCGATAAGAACAGCAGCCTTCCACGGCTTTGGCCCCGCCGTAGTCATCGTGAACCGAAGATTGAGGAGATTATTGCTCTGCGTGAGGCAATGGAGCATACCCAAGCCCAAGCAGCAGCGCTGGTGTTCGTTACCGAAGATCGCTGGCGAGACTACGAAGATGGTCTGCCGATGCCGGAGGGCCTATTTCATCTTTACAAGCTTCAGGTAGGACGCCATCCGACACACACTCTCCAGCGATCGAATGCTGTCGCCGACTGAAGGAATAGCCACCACCCGGTTGTAATCCGTGTCAGTGGCTTACGTGTGCCTTTTCAAGAGCTTATGTATGGGGCAGAAGTGCTCGCCGGTCGAGGGGATAACCCGACCGATAGCAGCTGTTGGTGAGAGGAGCTATTGGCCGACTCCAGTCTGATACAACAGGCTCAAAACGGCCAAAAGCGGACGGTTCTTCAGTGGCCAAAAAGACCTTAATTGAGGCTTG
Organism: Pseudomonas sp. GD04158; assembly: GCF_029834875.1. Taxonomy (NCBI): domain Bacteria; kingdom Pseudomonadati; phylum Pseudomonadota; class Gammaproteobacteria; order Pseudomonadales; family Pseudomonadaceae; genus Pseudomonas; species Pseudomonas sp. GD04158. The sequence continues at coordinate 9,183 of NZ_JAODYT010000027.1, forward strand.
GAGGTCTCTACAAAATCTGGGGCGATTCACTATTTCCGCCAAGCGCTTCTCTGGATCCACCATTCAATTGGTTTTGCTGGTCGGTCTGTTCGATGGGCCCTGAACCTCTTGCTATGCCTTGGCACCAGAGCGTTACTGGTGCCAGCAGAAACTATCAAGGAGCGTCACCATGACCCTGCACGAGCACCTGCAACCGCTGCCGTCCGAGCTGCTCAAGGCCATGGCCAGGGGGGAGGTGGATGTGCAGGAGGTTGCCGCCAAGCTGATGGCTGGGCGGGGTCTGGATGAGCGGGGCAAGTGGGTAGGGTTTGAGCGGGCTTCGGCGGTGTGGCTTGCTCGGAAGGAGAGCGGCGACGCGACTGTCAGCAGCAATGCGTAGCTCCCGGCTGCTGATGAGCCTGCCTTATCTCTGGATGGGGATTTGAAAACGACTAACCCCGACGCGCTGACCGTCAAGATTGATAGAGACTACGTTCTGGAATATCTGCAGCGTGTCGAAGTTTCCGTTGACCGGTTTTTCTGCCGTCATTCTGTAAGTGCCGCTACAGCCGTCCGGTATGTCCGCTTCAAATAGGAACACTGGAGGGAGTTGTGGCCAAACGCATGTGTAGTCTGAGTGCAGGCTTTCGTTGTTGGCGTCGACCAATGAAATTTTAACAGGGGTGGATATGGAGAGCTTAGCCCCTGTGACTTTGGTTTTTGGCGTCAGGTAGTTGATGCCTTTCAGATTACCAATGACTCGGCCTAGTACACTGTCGCCGTACTTCAATACAGCTTCGACTGTATAGGTCTGGTGTGCGTCCGCACTGCCCATCTGACCCAGCCGTGCGCTCGGTTTGGAAACTGACTTCACGGTAGCGGTGCAGCGATCACTCAAGGTTGCTTGCTCGGTGATGCTCATAAAGCCGGCAGGCGATAGGTGCCACTCGCATTCCAGGTCTTTGAAATTCAGTTCAGTGGTGCTGGATAGGGTGGCCTTGAGCGACTCACCAACCCGTACCCCAGGCTGGCTGAATGACAACTGAAGCGAGTCTCTGTCGATGACGATGGGGGCGTTCGTGCCCCATAGCGCGGTGGCAATACCGATTACACCGCCGACCAAGGAAACACCGGCGCCGAGCTTGTGGTTGGTGATGAAGTCAACCACCAGGGTTGAGGCTTGCTTTAGTCTGCGCATGGTTTGCTGTCCCTGCGTTATTCAGTGGCTTCTGAATGTTTAGCAGTGAATCGCCACCTTCGCTGTCTGGCTGCGATATTGGTGTCCTATTCGTCCGTGGCTGGTTGAATCCGCTCCGGCCGATTATTACGCACATTCCCCACCGCCTACACCGCCCCGCCTGGAGTGCAGCCTGGTGCCGTGCCGCCTCCCGGCCCGCCTGCCGCTGGTGATCAATGACGACTGGCGGCGGGCGCTGGACGCCGCCGAGGCCGAGCTATTGAGCTGCGCCGGCCAGGTGCTGACGTGCCCGAGCCCCAGGTGGTGAAGTTCGAAAGCTGAACTACATTTGCGGGTGTTAGCCGGTCGGCTGGATCAAGCGTGGAGAGCATCATGGCTCATGAGTTGACTACCGAACAGGTACTGAGCGACAGCATAAAGGCAGTAGCGGTAAAGTCAGAAAACGTAAGGGCGGTACAGAGAGACAGAGAGCTCTATCTTGCCTTGCTAGGCATCTTTAACAGCACACTGAAGATGGCGCCGGACGATACTCTGAAATTTGCATTTGCTGCTAGCAACAAGGCGGTGACCACTGGGAAACTGGCCGGCAAGGCGACCGACTCAACGAGTGTAATCATTGGGCTCTCCGCCGCTCAACTATTGATAGTTACGGCAAACCTCATCACGCAGGTGGGTAAGGGGCCGGGGTCTGCAGCCACAGCCATAGGAGCTGCATTCGCTAAAAAAACCGCAATTGCATTTGGGATGATCGGTAAAGATGACAAGCAGGCGAAGTGTATAGCGGCGCTTTCCGACTTGGCTGCCTCAGGGCTCTCAGCAGCTCTGGTGGTGCCAACCGCCGCAACCGGTATAGGTTCCATTGCGATGGCTATCAGTCTTGCACAAATCATTCTCACGGCGCTTCAGGCTTACGATGCCTGCATTGACGCGAAGCAGGGATAGTGTCGTTCTGCCGTAGTGAAGGTTTTCTTTTTTGGCTCTTAGATCCTCGGCGTGAAGACGAACCGCCTGGCGCGCATCAAGCCGGCCGAGCTGTTCATCTGCCGCGAAGGGTCGGCGCCCGAGGCTGAGTGGATTCCGTTCGGCGAGGGAGTAGCGGCTTACGAGTCGGACAGCTGAGCCCAAAATAGATCGGGCTTATTTACAGAGCAATCCGTTCTCGACTGGTCGGAGGAGGCCTCTCGCAAGGGGCGCAGATCGGCCAGAAGCAGCCATTGCCTTGGTTTCTTCATAGCTCGGCGAAGCTCTTTGAGGCCTGAAACGAATGGTTACATACGCACATTCGAATTAACGCATATTGTAACTTTTCTGAAATGGTCGCCTTAGTAAATTATGGCTCTCCCCACTCAATAGGTAGTGCCATGAAGAACCTCACCCTCTCAGCCCTGCTCCTCTCGTCCCTGTTCACCGGCTCCATTATGGCCAGCGAATTCGATAAGCCTGGTTTTGTTACCGAGGTTGAGGATGGTCGTCTCTGGGTTTTCCGCGAAGACTCTCAGGAACTGAAGGACTTCAAAGCCACTGGCGAGCCAGCCAAGCAGTTCACCGATATCGGTTCCGGCCCGAATGGCATGACGGTCAAAGCGGCTGACGAGAAAACCCTCAAGGATTACCTTGAGGTCATCAAGAAGTAAGCGCTTTCAAGCAGAAGGCCCGCAGAATGCGGGCCTTTTCATTGGTGCAGATTACTTGCTGAGAGCGAGTAAACGCTCAACCCCAACCGGCTCCTCCGCCATGAGCGGGATGACCGCATAGCGTTGCGCGTGCTCGGTCGCGACATGCTCAATATCCTTCAGCTCATTGACCGCCCGCTTATGTAATAGCGGTGATTCTGTCCTTGCGGCTGCCACGCTATTGTTGATCACCCATGCCCAAGGCTCAATGCCGGCACGACGCAGATCAGCTTGCAGGCTCGCGGCCTCCAGCACGGGAGTGGTTTCAGCCAGGGTCACCAGCAGCACTTTGGTTTGCTTAGGATCCTGGAGTTGCATCATCGGCGTGGAAAAACGCATGTTGCTGCCCGACATCTGCCGAGCAATGTCGCGGTGATAAGCCCCGGTGGCATCCAGTAACAGCAAGGTATGGCCGGTCGGGGCCGTATCCATCACCACGAACTTTTTGCCGGCTTCACGGATGATTCGCGAGAAGGCCTGGAATACAGCGATCTCCTCGGTACAGGGTGAACGCAGATCCTCGGCCAGCAGCGCCCGAGCCTGCTCATCCAGGCCCGCGCCCTTGGTTTGCATGACGTGATCACGATAGCGCTGTGTCTCGGCATGCGGGTCAATGCGGCTCAGCGTCAGGTGCTCAAGCGTGCCATCCAGTGTCTCGGCAAGGTGCGCGGCAGGATCAGAAGTAGTCAGGTGCACGGGCAGCCCACGTCGAGCCAATTCGACGGCAACCGCTGCGGCCAAAGTCGTTTTACCGACACCACCTTTGCCCATCACCATGATCAGGCCATGACCATCGGCGGCGATCTCGTCGATCAGGGACTTGAGTCGTGGAGCGTTCAATTCAATCGGCGCACTGGCCGGTGCCTGCGTGCTGTCAGCAGAACCCTCAACCAAAAGTTGTCGCAGGGCATCCAATCCCACCAGGTTGAATGCTTTCAACGGCAACAGGTCGAGCTGCAGTGTTCGCAGCGCTGGCGGCATGGCAGCGACTGCGGCCTGTTCACGTTTATAGACGGCGGCGGCCAGTACATCCTTCTGCGCCTCACTCGCCGGCAGCACGCCGTTGATCACCAGGTACTGCTCTTGCAGCCCGATGGCTGCCAACTCCTCGCGTGTGCGGGCAGCCTCGCGCAGGGTGGCGGCCTGCGCCCTGGCAACCAGAACCAGACGGGTCTTGGCTGGATCAGAGAGTGCCTCTACCGCCTCGCGATACTGATCACGTTGTTTGTCCAAACCGGCCAGCGGGCCAAGACACGATGCATCACCTTGCCCCGCCTCCAGAAATCCACTCCAGGCACCCGGCAGTTGCAGCAGTCGAATCGTGTGCCCGGTCGGGGCGGTATCGAAAATGATGTGATCGAAGCGGGCCTTCAGTTCATCGTTGACCAGCAGTGAGGTGAATTCGTCGAAGGCTGCGATCTCGGTCGTGCAGGCTCCCGATAATTGCTCCTCCATGCCTTTGACCACATCAGCAGGCATGACACCCCTCGCCGGGCCCACAATCCGATCCCGATAGGCTTGAGCTGCGCCCTGTGGGTCGATCTCCAGGGCCGCCAGGTTTTCCACGGCGGGTACAGCGGTGATCTGATTGCCGATCTCCAGACCGAATACCTGCCCGACATTGGAGGCCGGATCGGTACTGACCAGCAGCACGCGCTTGCCCTGACGGGTCAGTTCCAGGGCTGTCGCGCAGGCAATGGAGGTCTTTCCGACCCCGCCCTTACCGGTGAAGAACAGGAAGCGTGGTGCATTGTCGATAAAGCGCATGCTGACCCCCTAGCGATTGTTGAGGCTGCTCTCGTACCAGTTGCGTGTGCTGTTGACCATGCGTACCAGCCATAGCATCACGGGCACTTCGATCAGTACGCCGACCACGGTTGCCAGGGCGGCACCCGAGTTGAATCCGTACAAGACAATGGCCACGGCTACGGCCAGCTCGAAGAAGTTGGAGGCGCCGATCATGGTGGCCGGGCCCGCTATGTCGTGGCGCACTTTCAGTGTATGGCAGAGCCAGTAACCCAGTGCCGCGATGAACAGTGTCTGCACCAACAGAGGAATCGCGATGATGCCGATGATCAGGGGTTGCTCGACGATGGACTCACCCTGGAAGGAGAACAACAGAACCAGAGTGGCCAGCAGAGCGATGATGGAAAATGGCGAAATCTTCGCCAGCACATTCTCGAAATAGGCTTCGCCGCGCTTCATCAGTTGAGCCCGCAGAAACTGGGCGATGGCCAGCGGGATGACGATGTACATCACCACGGAAAGCAGCAGGGTGTCCCAAGGCACCGGGATCGAAGAAACGCCCAGCAACAGCGCCACGATAGGCGCAAAGGCAAACACCATGACCAGATCGTTCAGTGCCACCTGGGTCAGGGTGAAGTTGGCATTACCCTTACACAGGTTGCTCCAGACAAACACCATCGCCGTGCAGGGCGCCGCACCGAGCAGGATCAAGCCGGCCATGTAGCTATCCAGCTCTTCGGCGGGCAGCCAGGGCGCAAACACCTGCTTGATGAAGAACCAGCCAATCAGCGCCATGGAAAACGGCTTGACCGCCCAGTTAACGAACAGGGTGACGAACATGCCGTTCTTCTGCTGGCGCACTTCGCTGATGGCGCTGAAGTCGATCTTCATCAGCATCGGAATGATCATCACCCAGATCAGCAGGCCAACCGGGATATTGACCTTCGCCACCTCCAGGGCGCCGACGGCCTGAGCCGCTTGCGGCACAACCAAGCCAAGCACGGTGCCCACCACGATGCACAGGAACACCCACAGGGTCAGGTAGCGCTCAAAAACTCCCAGTGGAGCCCCAGAGGCCTGCTTCATCGCGACTTCACACGCATTTGTCATCTTTGCTGCCTATCCTCGTTCCCTTGGCGCGCAACGCGCCGAATATTCATTTTACTGCATATTCGAAAAATAATATATTTGCTCATGTGCATCTTTGATAGGGATCAACATGAGCCAGAAAAAGCGCGTCCTGTTCCTCTGCGTCGCGAACTCCTCACGCTCGCAGATGGCCGAAGCCCTGCTGCGCCACACCGACTCAGAACATTTTGAAGTCTACAGCGCAGGCTCCGCCCCCACTGAAGTCGACACCCGAGCCCGCAACGCATTGGAGCAGCTTGGTGTTCCCACTGATGGGCTTTACAGCAAGTCCATCGAACAGGTCGCTGGCGAGCCTTTCGACTACGTGATCACCCTGTGTGACAAGTCCGCCCTGGAGTGCCAGGCCCTGCCAGGGGCTGGTGAGTACATCGCCTGGAATTTTGAAGACCCGGCAACCAGCTCGCAGAAAGATGCCTATCGCAAGACCCTGCATGAGATTCATGAACGGATAAAGATGTTCGTGCTGATCAAAAGCAAACCGGCTAAAGAAGCTTCCACTCTGCATGCCATGTCGCCAACCGAAGTCTTCAAATGTCTGGCCGAGGAAACGCGGGCGCGAATCGCCTTGCTGGTGACCCTGGAACAGGAACTCTGTGTCTGTGAACTGACCTCGGCACTGGAAGAGGCGCAACCCAAGATATCTCGTCACCTGGCCCTGCTGCGCGGCTGTGGCCTGCTGGAGGATCGGCGTAATGGCCAGTGGGTGTACTACCGCCTGCACCCGCAGCTGCCGGAATGGGTGACCGATATCCTCAAACAGGCCCTGGACAACAATGCCGAGTGGTTACGCCAGGATGTGCAACGCCTCTGGCAAATGCGAGATCGCCCTGGGCGCAAGCCGGCCTGCGATTGAATACCAGCCATTGAGGATGACCATGAAAGTTTTATTTCTCTGCACCGCCAATAGCTGCCGCAGCATCCTGTCGGAGGCTATCTTCAATGCGATGGCTCCCAAGGGCATGCGGGCCTTTAGCGCAGGCAGCTACCCCAAGGGGGAGGTCAATCCGTTGGCTTTGCAGGCACTGCTTGATGCTGGATTCGATGTTGAAGGCCTGTACAGCAAATCAACCGATGCCCATCAGGCTCTCGCCCCTGACATCGTCATTACCGTCTGCGACAAGGCAGCCGGAGAGGCCTGCCCAGTTTTCTTTGGCCCGGCGTCTCGTTGTCACTGGGGACTGAGTGACCCATCCGACGTTAACGGATCTGAGGCGGAAATAAACGCAGCGTTTGCAGCCACCATCCAGCAGATCCAGAAGCGAGTGAGCGCATTTATCGCGCTGCCCTTTGCTCAACTCGACAGCGATGCGCTCAAGGCCGAGCTGAACAGGATCGGCTCGTTGTAGCCCAAGAGGTAAGAACCCATGATCGACAACCTGCCCAACGTCGCCGAGGAGCTGTTTGCCCGCTCTATCCCGACAAACCTGGGCCTCGCCGAAGGCGAGCACAAGCCGCGCATTCTGCTGCTCTATGGCTCCAATCGTGAGCGCTCCTACAGCCGTCTGCTGACCCAGGAAGCGGCGCGCTTGCTGGAAGCCTTCGGCGCGGAAACCCGAATATTCGATCCTTCCGGCCTGCCCATGCCGGACGATGCCGACAGCAGCCATCCCAAGGTCAAGGAACTCATCGACCTGGTGCTCTGGTCTGAAGGTCAGGTGTGGTGTTCACCCGAGCGCCACGGCGCTATGACCGGCGTATTCAAGTCGCAGATCGACTGGATACCGCTGACCATGGGTGCCATCCGTCCCAGTCAGGGCAAGACCCTGGCCGTGATGCAGGTCTGTGGAGGCTCGCAATCCTTCAATGCGGTTAACCAGATGCGTGTGCTGGGGCGCTGGATGCGCATGTTCACCATCCCCAACCAGTCTTCAGTGCCCAAGGCCTACCTCGAATTCGACGAGGCCGGGCGCATGAAACCTTCCAGCTATTACGACCGCGTTGTGGACGTCATGGAGGAACTGGTCAAGTTCACCCTGCTGCTGCGCGGCCACAGCGACTATTTGGTCGACCGTTACTCGGAACGTAAAGAGTCCGCTGAAGAACTCTCCAAGCGCGTCAACCAGCGCGCCATCTGACTACCAGGAAACCCTCTCAATGAATCACCCCTACGACCGGCTCAGCATTCCCGGTATCCAAGGCAAACTCATCTTCACGCCCTGTCCCGGCACCAAAGACAGCAGCCTTGTCGACTCGCTGGCCACGCTGAAACAGGCCGGTGCCTCTGCCGTGATCAGCCTGATGCCGGCAAGCGAACTGGCCTCCAACGGGGCCGAGGACATCGGCAAGCAATGCCAGGCGCAGGACATGGCCTGGTTCCACCTGCCGGTGGCGGATGAGCAAGTACCGCTCGAAGATTTCGGCCAGGGCTGGAAAGCCTGCAAACAGAGCATCCTTGAGCGGCTCAATGCGGGCCAGGACATCGCCATCCACTGCAAGGGCGGCTCGGGACGCACCGGGCTGATTGCGGCGCGAATCATGATCGAGGCCGGCATTCCCCGCGCCGATGCCATTGCCCTGGTGCAAGCCCTGCGTCCCAAGGCTATTCAACACCCTGCCCACATCAACTGGATCACCCAGTTCGATGCTGCCCACTAACTCCAGTAGATGAGTCGAAAAACATGGCTATCAAAATTGGTATCAACGGTTTCGGTCGCATCGGTCGTTTGGCGCTGCGCGCCTCCTGGGACTGGCCCGAGTTCGAATTTGTCCGCATCAATGATCCGGCAGGCGATGCCGCCACCCATGCGCACCTGATCAACTTCGACTCGGTGCACGGTCGCTGGCACCACGAAGCCGGCAGCGAAGGCGATTGCGTGGTGATCGGCGGCAAGCGCATCCAGGTCACCGCCAACAAGGCGATTGCCGACACCGACTGGTCGGACTGCGATCTGGTGATCGAGGCCAGCGGCAAGATGAAGACCGTGGCGGTATTGCAGGCTTACCTGGATCAGGGCGTGAAGCGGGTCGTGGTCTGCGCGCCCGTGAAGGAGAAAGGCGCACTGAACGTGGTGATGGGTGTCAACCAGCAGCTGTTCAATCCAGCCGAGCACCGCATCGTCACCGCTGCCTCCTGTACCACCAATTGCCTGGCTCCGGTGGTCAAGGTGATTCACGAGAACCTCGGCATCCGCCATGGCTCGATCACTACCATTCATGACCTGACCAACACCCAGAGCATCCTCGACACCCCGCACAAGGATCTGCGCCGTGCACGCGCTAGCGGCATGAGCCTGATCCCGACCAGCACCGGTTCGGCCACCGCCATCGCCGAGATTTTCCCCGAGCTGCGCGGCAAGCTGAACGGCCATGCCGTGCGCGTGCCGCTGGCCAACGCCTCGCTGACCGACTGCGTGTTCGAAGTCGAACGGGCCACCACGGTGGAGGAAGTCAACCAACTGCTGAAGGCTGCTGCCGACAGCCAGCTGAAAGGCATCCTCGGCTACGAGGAACGCCCGCTGGTCTCCATCGATTACCGCACTGACCCGCGCTCCTCAATCATCGATGCGCTGTCGACCATGGTCATCAACGGCACTCAGGTGAAGCTGTATGCCTGGTACGACAACGAATGGGGCTATGCCAACCGCACCGTGGAGCTGGCCAAACTGGTCGGCCTGGCCGTTTAACCAAGTAGGGATGCAAGCATGAAGGCGTTGTCAGCCCTGGCCCCGGAGGTCAAACAGTACCTGCTGGTGACCGGCAATTACTGGGCATTCACCCTCACCGATGGCGCCTTGCGCATGTTGGTGGTGTTGCACTTCCACAGCCTGGGCTACAGCCCCTTGCAGATTGCCGCGCTGTTTCTGTTTTACGAGATCTTCGGCGTAGTCACCAACCTGGTCGGCGGCTACCTCGGCGCCCGATTGGGCCTTAATCGCACCATGAATATCGGCCTGGCGATGCAGGTGGTCGCACTACTGATGCTCACCGTGCCCGCCGCCTGGCTAACCGTGCCTTGGGTCATGGGCGCACAGGCGCTGTCGGGGATCGCCAAAGACCTCAACAAGATGTCGGCCAAGAGTTCCATCAAACTCCTGGTGCCCGATGCCCAGCAGGGCACGCTGTACAAGTGGGTGGCAATCCTCACCGGCTCGAAGAATGCGCTCAAGGGCGTGGGTTTCTTCCTCGGCGGCGCCCTGCTGGCCGTGCTGGGTTTTGCCGGCGCGGTATTGACCATGGCCGGCGTGCTGGCGGTGATCTGGATCGCCAGTCTGTTCCTGTTGAAGAAGGATCTGGGCAAGGCCAAAGCCAAGCCCAAGTTCAAGGACATCCTTTCCAAAAGCCGGGCGATCAACATCCTCTCCGCCGCGCGCCTGTTCCTCTTTGGCGCCCGCGATGTCTGGTTTGTGGTTGCCTTGCCGGTTTACCTGAGCACGGTTTTCGGCTGGGACTTCTGGATGGTGGGTGGCTTTTTGGCCAGCTGGATCATCGGCTACGGCATCGTGCAGTCCTTCGCTCCGGCCCTGACCGGCAAGCGCAGCGGGCATGTGCCCGATGGCCGTGCGGCGTTTCTCTGGGCGGCGCTGCTAGCCGGCATTCCGGTTGCGATTGCTCTGGGCCTGGATAGCGATTTACCCAAGCAGGCGGTACTGGTAGGTGGTCTACTGATCTTCGGTGCCGTGTTTGCCATCAACTCGTCGCTGCACAGCTACCTGATCGTCAGCTACGCCAAGGAAGACGGCGTGTCACTGGATGTCGGTTTCTACTACATGTCCAACGCGCTTGGCCGGCTGGTCGGGACGCTGTTGTCCGGCTGGGTCTTCCAGCAATACGGCCTGGAAGCCTGCCTGTGGGTCTCCAGCGCCTTTGTCGTGTTGGCCGCGCTGATATCCATCGGTCTGCCCAGGCATCAGCAGTTGGTGAGCTAAGCCAATACCCTATCCGGAGCACGCGCCATGTGTGAGTTGCTGGGAATGTCTAGTCGGTATCCCGCGAGACTGACCTCGTCACTGATGAGTCTGGCAGCACACGCAGGGGGTGCCAGCAGGAACAGCGATGGCTGGGGCATTGCGCTCTACGATGAGCGCGACGTGGCAGTTTTTAGAGAAACTGGCCGGGCTAGCGAGAGCCCGCTAGTACAGTTCCTGCTGGCTGGAGGGCCCTGCACGACACTGGCACTCGGGCATATTCGACATGCAACCCAAGGTGCCAGGACGCTGGCTAACACTGCACCCTTTACCCGAGAGTTAGCGGGTCGAATGCACGTATTTGCACACAATGGCATGCATGCTTGACCCTGTAGCTACTACATGGTTTGTAATCCGCAGGCTCAAGTTCAATAGGAGATATGGATAGTGAGCTCTTGTGAAAAGTCCTGTGGTTGCGGTTCTACTGCGGAAGCCATTGAAGCAGCGGCCATATCTTCGAGTGAAGGAAGCTGGGTCAGCAGTTTTTCTGTGCCCAAAATGGATTGCCCTTCCGAAGAGCGGATGATTCGGCTCGCACTCAATGGCTTGCCTGAACTTCACTCGTTGTCCTTTGATTTAGCCGGCAGGCAAGTACGCGCATTTCATGATGGGTCGGTTGATCAGATTGCCAGCAAGCTGGAGTCACTTGGCCTGGGCGCAACACTGCTAGGCACTCAACCAGCCAGCCAGGAGTCCGTCTCGGCCAACAGTGCTAGTGAAGAGCTAACTGCTTCGAAAGAGGCCTGTACGCTGAAAATCCTGCTCGGCATCAATGGCGCGATGTTTGTCACCGAGATGACCGCTGGTTTAATCGCTCAGTCGGCTGGCCTGGTTGCCGACTCTTTGGACATGTTTGCTGATGCTGCCGTTTATGGATTGGCTCTATACGCGGTCGGCCGCAGCGCGCAGTTGCAAGTGCGCGCAGCCCATCTGGCGGGCTTCCTTCAAATCGTATTGGCTCTGGGTGTACTCGGAGAAGTGATTCGGCGCTTCTTCTACGGTAGTGAGCCTGAGTCGATGCTGATGTTGGGGGTAGGTCTAGTCGCACTGGTGGCAAACGTCAGCTGCCTTTTGCTGATCTATGGCCACCGCGAAGGTGGTGCTCACATGAAAGCGAGCTGGATCTTTTCAGCAAACGACGTGCTCGCGAACATCGGTGTAATCACTGCAGGGGCATTGGTTGCCTGGACAGGCTCACCCTACCCAGATCTGGTCATTGGCACTGTAGTAGGACTGTTCGTGCTGAACGGTGCGCGCCGCATACTGGCCTTGAAGGCCTGATCAACAGGATCGTCTGCCGTAGCGCCCGCTAGGCATAAGGAAATTACGATGAGCCTTCAACCTTCCTCCGGCAGCTGGAATCTGCTGCTGCTCGCCTGGTTAGTAGCTTTGGTGTCGACTCTCTCCGCGCTGTTCATCGGCGAGGTAATGGGTCAGGCACCTTGCGTGCTGTGCTGGTTCCAGCGTGCCTTTATGTTCCCTCTGGCGGTGGTTCTGGCTATCGCCTGCTACCGCTCAGACTTCGCCATTTGGCGTTATGCCTTGCCGCTGGCCGCTATTGGCGCGGTGTTGGCCTTCGCCCACACGCTGCTCTACGCCGGACTGATTCCCCAGCCGATTCAGCCTTGCACGGCTACCGGCCCGTCCTGCTCAGGAGCCGAGATGACCATATTCGGCGGCGTGCCGTTGCCAGTGCTGGCTCTGCTCGCATTCATCCTGATCACCGTTCTACTCATCATCATCCGCCGGAGAACCATCTAATGAACCGCCGCCCCCTGGTCCTGATCATCAGTGTGGTGATCCTAGCTGTCTTCGCTGCCGCCGCTTACCTGTACGCGCCATCCAAATCGTCCCAGACATCGCAGCAGCCCCAGGCAACCGCGCCAGCACAAGCCGCAACGGAAGCCACCTCAGACAGCAGCAACCTGGTCCGTTTCCACTCGCCGGTGTTCGGCCCAGCTAAAGCCCCGGTGACCATTGTCGAGTTCTTCGATCCGTCTTGTGAGGCATGCCGGGCCTTCTACCCGCATGTGAAGAAAATCCTCGCCGAGAACCCCGCCGAAGTGCGCTTGGTGCTGCGCTATGTGCTGTTCCACCAAGTATCCGAGGAGGTGGCGCGCCTGCTGGAGGCCTCGCGTAAACAGAACCTGTATCCGCAGGTGTTGGAAGCGGTACTAGAAGCCCAGCCGGGCTGGCACGACGACCCCAAGGCCCAAGAGGCCTGGGTCGTCGCCGAACGAGTCGGTCTGGATGTGGAGAAGGCTCGTGCGGACATGAATAGTCCTGGTGTCGACGCCGTACTGAAGCAGGATATGCAAGATGTTAAGGCCGTGGGCGTTCAGGGCACGCCGACTTTCTTCGTCAATGGCCAGCCGTTGGATGAGTTCGGCCTAGAGCCGCTGCGCCAGCTGGTGAGCAGCGAAGTCGCCAAGGTAAGGAAGTGACACGATGGGCGTGTTAGAAAACCGAATTCCGCCGCCCTTGGTTGCAACCATCATTGGAGTGCTGATGGGGGCTTCCTATCGCTACCTGCCAGGCTTTGAGCTGACGCTTGGCTGGCGCCTAGCCGCCGCTCTGCCGGTGCTGTTACTCGGGCTCGGCGTATGTCTTGCTGGTGTATTGTCATTTCATCGTGCTCGCACCACGGTCAACCCGCTACGTCCGGAGAGCGCCTCCGCTCTGGTCGATGGTGGCATCTACCAGTACACCCGCAACCCAATGTATCTGGGCTTTGCCACCGCCCTGGTGGCTTGGTCGCTGCTGCTGGCCTCGCCACTCACACTGCTCGGTGTGGTCGTCTTCGTGCTGTACATGAACCGCTTCCAGATTGTTCCCGAGGAACGGGCACTAACGATGCTGTTCGGTGTGGATTTCGCCCGTTACTGCTCGCAGGTGAGGCGCTGGCTCTAAATCATCGAATGTCTGCTTCTGGCTGTGGCTCAACCTCCGAGCGCAACTTGGAGTAATCGTCGCCTCGATCGACGAGAGGTAAAGCGCTCGCCCTTAGGATCATTGATCGGCAAGAGCGATGCAGAGCCTCCACTATCTAGTACATCACGCTCGACTGACTCCAAGACCTCCCGACTAACCCCAGAACCAATGCGAATACTCACGCACGCCACGTCTTCGGCGTCAGACTGCATCACCATTACCGAGTTTCAGCCCGCTGGCTCCCGCAGAGCTTCCTAGCATCTGGAGCGAGGGCACTTACTGGGTAATTGAAAGATGTGCTAACGCGGCAGCCGACGCAGCGGGCGAGTGAGACCGAGCAGTTGCTACCGCATGAGGTCCTGCCCACCTCACGCAAGGTGAGGTGGGCAGACGCTTAGTGATGGGAGTCGGGCGGTTCCCGTGGAACAAGCGTTAGGGCTTAGCGAGGCGGAGTGCCCATGTGCTGCTGATGCTGCATCATCTGATCCATCATCATCTGTTGCATACCCATGTATCTGTCCATCATGTATTGATGTTGCCTCATCTGTTCAGGCGACATCTGGGAGTAGTGGCTGCCCATTTGGCCCCAGCCCATCATGTGGCCGCCCCCCATCATTTGCCCACCCATCTTGCCGCCTCCGCAGCAATCCATCATTCCGTCGCCCCACATCCCGTTCATCATTTGCATTCCATGCTGCATCATGACTTGGTGCTGTTGCATCAATTTCTGGCGCTGCGCAGGATCGGCCGCCTTCTGGATTAGGCTCATCTGCTCCTGCATGTTCTTCAGGTTTTCCTGCGCCTTCGCCATCTCCTGGTCAAATTGCTCGATGCTCATAGACTGCTGAGTCGGCTTGGCGGCGTTAGCGTCCTGCTGCGCAAAAGCTAAGGCTGGGAAAAGTACAGCCGCCAAAGCGAGGGCGGCGAGTTTGGATGCTTTCATAATTCAGATCCTTGTACGGGATAGTGGGCAGGGAGTGGATTGCCACTAATCAATATAGGCCTCGATTCAGGGCGCAAACTGATGTAAGTCAAAGGGTGACCTGACGCCTCAACACACGCAATGATGAGGGGCGTGCATGGCCGCTTTTGGCCGGTTCCTGCCTAATCCGACAGGCTCAAAGCGGTCAAAAGCGGTCATTGTTGGCCAGCGGCAACAGACCGCTTCATTCACAAGAAAAATATTCAGGTGTGAGCATGGAAATCAAATCGCTGGCGACGGTAGCCATGATTGAGTATGTGATTTGCTACTGTTGCTCCTCTGGTACCCTCATCCCCGGCTATGGCTTGCAATATGGCCGGGTCATCAACTCGCACCCCTCCAGAACTGAGCGCGGAGCATGGTCCAAGTGCTCGAATTTCAGGACGTAGCAGCCATGAGTCTTTTCCAGGTATAAGTTTCCGAACACCGGATCAGATCTTCTTTTGAAGCTGTGAAACCGGCTGCTCCAACATCGATTGCGTTAGCCCGTGCATATCCGCATTGGCTTGCCAGATCAAAAACCGGCGATACATATCTCGAACAGCAGCTGACAGCTTCTGATTGTTCTCTGTCAGTTCCTCAATGCGCTCGTTGGCTGCCTGAATATCGCTAATCCAGCCCGGCTTCAGCTTCTGAGCCTTCAATCCCGCCTTGGCATTCTTCATTGCTAAATCCACGGCAGGTAGATTCATCAGGGACTGGCGAGCACGACTGATACCCAGTTTTTCTTTGCAGGCATCAACAAGCAAAGGCCAGGTCAGCTTCGGCTCTGACCATTCCTCAATTAGCTTAATGATGCGTTTCTCATCCTTTGGCGTTAAATGCCCCATCGTTAACCCTCGATCTCATCCAGCAAGGCCAAGACGTCATCCAACGATGGCAACGCCTCTTGCGCCTGGTTCTCTTCAATGACTTTGACTTCGATCAGCCCCGACATTGCAGCGGCGTTCTTGGTCAGCGTCCAACCGTTATCGGCGTTCCACACGATGGCACCGTTTTCGAGTTCGGGGTTTTCCAGCGTATGGATGAGCGCCTCGCACTTAAAGAGTTTCTCACCCAGTTTTTTGGCCGACTCCGATGCCCCAAACAAGCCCCGAGACTGCGCATCCAGGGCTTTATCGAGACGACGTTTAAGGTCGTCGCGTTCTTCCTTAAGATTGCTCAGCTTTACGTCATCCCCTTTGACGCAACCGAGCCGCCCGCAGTCCAAACAGGCACCCATTTTCGGGCAGGGCTCGGAAGCAAAGTTGTGCACACAAACGCCGTAAGGGGTTAGATGGATAATGCGGTCCTGCTCACCCTCGCGCAGTTCCCTCACCTCAATCAGGTTCAGCGGCTGATTGGTTTTGACCTTTTCCAGGCGCTGAGCAGCGGTGCTGTGCTTCGTTTGTGGGTGGTAATCCGCAACCCTTTGGGTGCGTTCCTCGACGGTTTCATGGTTGTAGACCGACCCCAACGTCGTGCGCCCGGAGAAGGCGTCAATCAGTAGCTGCGACAGGCCCGCCCGGTGCATCTGCGTGTTCAGTTCGTGCCGAAACGCATGCGTGTTGACCTTGACTCCAGGGTAGCCATAGCGCTCGAACAGGCTTTTCTTTGTCGGGTCGTTCGTGCCACCTAATTGCGTATTCATTCGTTTAGTGTTCGCCGCGATCTCCACGCCAAACCCGTGTGTCACAACGAAAGCTGAGTCTTCAGCCATTGCTCCCGTGCGCACGGTAAACAACGCATCACGGTACTTCACCCGAGCTTTGCCCTCAGTGTACGGCGTGGTGTATGGAAAATCCTTTGGAAGATACTTCTCCCGCAGCAGTACATTGAGCTTGCGCAGCGTGATGACACACCGGTCGTCAAATTCATAGCTCTCTATCCTGCCCTTAACAAATATGCGCCTCCCCGCGCTGGAATCCCACCCGTCTCGGATCTCGGCCAATAGGGCTCGGGCGACGGGGCTGAGTGCCTTTTGCTTCTCCATGCCTTTCAAGAACTTGGCATTGAATCTCCTTCGCGGGCCGTTACCAGCGCTGAGTTTCAGCGCGGCACAGACTTCGGTGTAAGTGAGCGGTTCATCAGGCCCCTTGGATGGCAGTCCTTCATGGGGCGGAAACTCATCAGGATGATCCTCCAGCCAGGCGGCGTAAGCCCGCGCCTCATCGGTGATCGGTTTCAGTAACGTGATGGCCCGCTCGACTACCGGCTCCATCTCAGGCGTAATGACGGGCTTCAGCATTACCTGGTTCTTCTTTTCCGCGTACCAGCGCAAGAACATGCGCGGGTTGCCTTGGGTATCCTCTTTAAATACTAGGCAATCCAATTCGACATCAGCCAATTCACCAACGCGACTAGGTGCACTCAGCAACAGCGCACAGGCGGATGTCACAACGATATCGAGGGGGCGGGTCAATTCGTTATTGAACACCTCCCCGAGGGCTTTGATTGCTTCAGGGTTGGGCAGCTTCTGTTCCCGATCGGCTCTTTGCTGCTTGAGCGTGCCAGTCGGCTTCAGCTTCAGCGGAGAAGTCCATCGGAAATCCGACTTGAGCAATTTTTTGTCCCGCATCAGGGTGATGATGGCCTCAAGTGCCTTACTGATACCGTATGCGGTATTGCCTTTTGTCCAGTGACGGTTCATATGCTCGCACGCTGTACTACAGACAGCGGCGGACACCCGTGTCACATCCCGCGTGCCGGTCAGCTCGAACAGGACGGCTTCCAGTTCCCTCAGGGCGAACAGCCACTCATCCACCGACTTTTTCTGCAAATACACCCTTCGGTACACCACAAGTGCTTTGGCAAACTCCGTGAAGGGTGCCTGCATCGCCTTTGGGGCAACTTTGGTCGATCCGAGCGCCGTGAAGCTACAGCCTTTGAAGCCATGCGGGTGCCAACTGTCGTCCTCCCAGCGAATACTCGCGTGCACTCGATTGGGAATGCCTTTGGGCAGGGTCTGTTTTGCCCATTCGATAAACGCCACGAGCTGAGCCTCCGCAGCCAGCTGGCTTCTGGGCTTAAAATCGACAATGTTGTTCGTCGGCTCAGACGGTTCAGAATCAAACACTTCGGTCATTCTTCTGTCTTCCCAGAGCTCGATGATTGGCGCATGGCCTCACAATCCAGAATCACCTTGCGGCAAGCCAAAATGGCCCGATCCCAGAGGACGCCGGTGGTTTTGTCCGTGGCAATGGTTTGCTCCCGACGACGTTCCAATCGCTCGAGGACCGAACTGTGGTCAGCGTCCAGAAGTGGCTGAAACTTTCCGCAGGCGTAACAGGTAAAAGGCGCATCGAGATGGCAGGCGGCATCGGCACCACACACCGCCAGATCCTCGATTAGTCGATCCGCTAGTTCCCCGTTTTTCGCTGAGGTACGATCTGTGACGATGATCCCGGTGAACGCATTCACAACCAAGGTCAGATGGTCGGTCATCTTCGCGTCGATCAACGCCAGCAACTCTGCCGACACCTGTCGGTACTTTCGCACTGTCTGAGTACCCTTGTGCATCAATGCGCGGGCCATCGCCCACTCACTCATCCCTGCATTGGACAGGTCCGTGCCGAGGGTGTGCCTGAACCGGTGACCCCGCGTCACTTTTAGCGACTGATGGGTGCGAGGCGAAATCGGAAAGCCCTCCATCCGCTCGATGCGCTCAAGCCAAGCGCTGATCGTTGTTTTTCCGGCATGAAAGATCGCCTGCGGCGCGTCTTCGAGGCTTTTTTGAAGGTGACTATCGAGCAAAACAGGGGGATTAATCCGCTCCCTAAGTTCTGTTTCATCATCCAGCTTCCGACGAAAGAGGGGCACATTCTCAATGGCTACATTCCAATCGGTACCGTCTGGATACGTTTGCCAGAGTTGCGCCAGTACCATTGCCTTGTAGGCCTGCACCACGCGGTAGAAGTCATCATCCAGGCTGAATGTTTCGAACTTTACTCGCCAGCCTTCCTCGTCCCATCTTTGCTTTGCCCAGGGTATCCTGATCATGCAGCCCTGATCGCTCTTCGTGAAATCACCAAAAACCATCGCTCGCACCTGAGTGCCTCGCGACCCGTAAATCATCAATATGCGCAGGTACAGGTATTGCTCGCAATCTAACTGCCCGTGACAAAACTGCTCATGTATCCATTGGTACAGACCGTCCTGCTCCACCTGCGTGAACGGGCCTTGTTCGGGGTCCAGGCTGAGGATCACATCGTGGCTGGATCTCTTTTTCCTGGGCAATGCTTGGTAGGCATCGATAAGGGGTTGCGACGGGCGCTGTTCGAGGGATTCGCAGTCGTGCCAAAACGCCATGAAAGAGGCAATGACACTAAACTCAGAATGGTTAAAGCGCTCCCGCAGAGCGATCAGGTGATCCTCGTTGAGCGGGTCAAGCCCGGCTTGTGCAGCCCGCGACAACCCACTGGCGGCGCTAGCTACCGTGCCCGCTGCCATATCGGCCATTCGGTACGCCAGGGCGGCGTGCAACCAAGGCTGCCAATCTAGCGAGACGCAGGCAACAGCCGCTTTCCAGTTGACTGAATGATTAGCTGATTGATCGGGTTTCCACATCGGTTCGGCGGGTGTGAACACCTTCCCACATTTCGCTAGGCGAGGCGTGTTCAGCCACGCATCGAGGCTGTCCTTCGTGGGTGCCTGAAGTGCTTCGACGGAGATTTTCACTTTGAACCGCCCGGTGTCTCGGCCTTTTGACGGATGGCCTTAAACCTCTCGGCCCGCTTCTGTATCGCGTTGTCCGCCTCTTCTTTCCAGAATTTCTCGCCGTAGAGGCCAGGCATGTCCGATCCGGGACTCCAGCCGAACATCCATGTGAGGGTTTTTTGAACCTGCGTGGTGCGATCCTCCGGCGTGAGCGCTGCCAGTTCCTCCCGCATGCTTTCCAGCATCGTGTAGACCGCGTCATGCCTCAGAATATGCGGGTGCACATGAGCCAGTTCCGGCGCTATTTCTCGGACCCTGGACAGGACGCCATCAACTGCCTTGATGGTCAGAGGTCCGCCCTCATTTCGCTTGTGGGCCACCAGCAAAAACGGATGCTTTCTCGCTTGCGATGTGCCGCTACGAGGCTTTCTGTGGCGATATTTCGATTCGTACTCAGTGATTGCGTCATACAGGTCATCGGTCATGAGCAGCATGCGCTCGTTGGTTTTGAATTGCGGGGCCATGGTTCTTGGGTCGAGGCTCTCATCCTCTAGGTTGACCACCGCTAGTTGACGACTGTGCCAGTGAATATCGCTGGTCTTGATCAGCAGCATCTCGGAGCGGCGCAGCCCCATGTCGAGACCCAGCAGCAAAATGATGTAGTTACGTAGCCTGATAGCTTCATCTGAAAAGGGGTTCTCGGCGCTATCCGGATGCATGATTTCCAGCAATCGAGTTCGCTCCTGGCTGGTAAGCCCTTTCATTTCGTCGATTCGCGTTTCTTTCCACGAAGGGCGGGCCGCTTTGATCTTGCGTTTGATGCGCCCCTTCAGGTCGTCAATCGCCTCATATCGTGTTGAGTGATCACCCAACTTGTCATAAAGGAAGGCCAGATAGTCGCGTACCGCCTCGATTCGCTGCTGCGCATGGACTTTGCCAACTGATTTGTAGGCAGTCGGATGCAAACGCATCCCCGCATACTTCATGGCCAAGGTTTCCTTATTAAACCCTGCGTCCGACACAAATCTGGAAAGCTCACTGTCTGTCAGGTATTGGCTGGCAGGGCGCTGTTCGATGCGAGAAATCAGATCAATAGAGGAAAAAGCCAGAAACTGCTCAAGCACAACCAGATGCTCAAGGTACTTCTTTGTTGTTTCCAGTGCTCTGCCCGAGTGCTCCATGGTCATGTAGAGGTTGGGGTAGTAAACCGGGATGTAGTCTTGCACCAGCAGCTTTCTACGAGCACCATTCACCACCTGCTCTATGACCTGGAAACCCATATTGCTCCCTCATAAAAAATAACTTTTTTAAGTATAGTCAGGAACAAGATAAGGTCAACGCAAAACCTAACGTTTTGCTTTCCAGAATTTAAGCGCTTGCCGCTACCATAAAGCACTGAAAAAACAGGATTAAAGGCGAATCAAACCATGTCCAAAAGTGACAAAGCAGGCAAAACAGGCTCTTACGTCTACAGCATGCATCGGGTCAGCAAGGTCGTCCCGCCGAAGCGTGAAATTCTCAAGGACATCTCCCTGTCGTTCTTCCCAGGCGCCAAGATCGGCGTGCTCGGCCTCAACGGTGCCGGTAAGTCGACCCTGCTGCGCATCATGGCCGGCGTCGACACCGAGATCGACGGCGAAGCCCGGCCGATGCCGGGCATCAAGGTCGGCTACCTGCCGCAGGAGCCGCAGCTCGACCCGAGCAAGACGGTGCGCGACATCGTCGAAGAGGCCGTGGGCGAGATCAAGCAGGCTCAGGCCCGCCTCGATGAAGTGTATGCCGCCTACGCCGAGCCGGATGCCGATTTCGACGCGCTGGCCGCCGAGCAGGCCAAGCTGGAAGCCATCCTGCAGGCGTCCGACGGCCACAACCTGGAGCGTCAGCTGGAGGTCGCCGCCGATGCCCTGCGCCTGCCGCCATGGGACGCCAAGATCGAACACCTGTCCGGTGGCGAGAAGCGCCGCGTGGCGCTGTGCCGCCTGCTGCTGTCGGCACCCGACATGCTGCTGCTGGACGAACCGACCAACCACCTGGACGCCGACTCGGTTGCCTGGCTGGAGCGCTTCCTGCACGACTTCCCCGGCACAGTGGTAGCGATTACTCACGACCGTTACTTCCTCGACAACGTCGCCGGCTGGATTCTCGAACTCGACCGTGGCCACGGCATCCCCTACGAGGGCAACTACTCCGGCTGGCTGGAATCGAAGGCCAACCGCCTGGCCCAGGAAGCCAAGGCCGAGGCGTCGCACGCCAAGGCCATGAAGGCCGAGCTGGAATGGGTACGCCAGGGCGCCAAGGCGCGTCAGGCCAAGTCCAAGGCGCGTCTGCAGCGTTTCGAGGAAATGCAGTCGCAGGAATTCCAGAAGCGCAGCGAGACCAACGAGATCTACATCCCGGCCGGTCCGCGCCTGGGCGACAAGGTCATCGACTTCCACAACGTGTCGAAGTCCTTCGGCGACCGCGTGCTGATCGACGATCTGTCCTTCAGCATCCCGAAAGGCGCCATCGTCGGCGTGATCGGCGGCAACGGCGCGGGTAAGTCGACCCTGCTGCGCATGATCACCGGCAAGGAGCAGCCGGACTCCGGCACCATCGAGATCGGCGAAACCGTGCAGATCGCCAGCGTCGACCAGAGCCGCGACATGCTCGACGGCAGCAAGACCGTGTGGGAGCAGATCTCCGACGGCTTCGACATGATCAAGGTGGGCAACTACGAGGTGCCGTCGCGCGGTTATGTCGGGCGCTTCAACTTCAAGGGCGCCGACCAGCAGAAGTTCGTCAAGGATCTCTCCGGCGGTGAGCGCGGTCGTCTGCACATGGCGCTGACCCTCAAGCAGGGCGGCAACGTGCTGCTGCTCGACGAACCGTCCAACGACCTCGACGTGGAAACCCTGCGTGCGCTGGAAGAAGCGCTGCTGGACTTCCCCGGCGCGGCCATCGTGATTTCCCACGACCGCTGGTTCCTCGACCGTATCGCCACCCACATCCTCTCCTACGAGGACGACGGCAAGGTCAACTTCTTCGAAGGCAACTACACCGAGTTCGAAGCCGATCGCAAGAAGCGCCTGGGCGATGCCGCCGCGCAGCCGCACCGCGTGCGTTACAAGAAGCTGGCGCAGTAAGCGTTCAGTGGAAGAAAAAACGGAGCCTGCGGGCTCCGTTTTTCGTTGGCGGCGTAGGGTGCGCCCTGCGCACCGATGCCTTCGGCCTGTTAGCGATCAGAGTTTGGCCAGCAGGCTTTCCAGCGCCTTGGCCTGGTCCTCGGCCAGATCGATGATATGAAAGCCCGCCCAGCAGTGCTGGCCGTCGGCGCCGGGGCGGCTCCACAGGCAGTCGGCGCCCAGGCGAACCTCCTGTATCTCCTCTTTTCCGGCAGTACAGACCAGGCGGCACTGCAGCACGGCATCGGCTGCATGCGGGGTGTCGCTGAACAGCATGAAACCGTCGGCGGACAGATCGACGATCCGGCCCAGGCGCTGTCCGCTGTTCAGGTCGAAGACCTCCAGCTGCATTTCGGTGCCATGGCGGCTGTGTTGGCGACGCTCTTCCATGGTAATTCCTCAGCGGGGTTCGGCCGCGCGCCCGGTGAAACGCTGCAGCACGCGGTAAATGGCAGTCAGCGCGCGATCCATCAGCGGTGTCGCGCGTTCGGGTGTAACGATGCGGGCCAGGCCCTTTTCCATCTCGCTGGCCAGCACGTTCAAGGGCTTGATCGCCACCCGCTGACCGCTGTGGTCGACGAACATGTAGTTGTGAGTGGTGGGGCTGAACCAGGAAAGCTTGAGCACGCGGCTCTGCCCGTCGTTGACGAACTCGAACCAGGTGCCGAACTCGACATCGGCCAGCTCCCTGGCCAATGCCTGGGCGCGTGCCGACAGCTTGGCGCGTGTCGGCGCCTGGCGCACCAGGTCGGCGTCTTCGCCGAGCATGGCGCCCAGAGGGCTTTCCGGCAGGGTGGGCTTGAGCTGGGCAGCCAGCTGCGGCTGCTTGGCCTGCACTGCGTGCTGGCAGGCCACCAGATCCTGCAGCAGGCGGCGGATGCCGTCCTCGTGGTAGCCGCCGAGCAGCTCCAGACCCTTGCGCAGATCAGCGAGCATGGGCACGCGCTGTTCCTGCAACTGCAGCACCTCGGCCTCGCCCAGCGGCGTGCCGCTGCGGGCCAGCTGCTCGGCCACTTCGCAGGCACGCAGCCATTCGGCGCTCTGCTCGCCGTGGCGCAGCAGCACGAAGACCAGCACGTCGGCCCAGGTCAGCTCCAGGAAGTTGCGAATGATGGCCGGCAGGTCGCGCTGCCCGACGCATTGCTGGATCACCTCCAGCGCCTGTTCGCGAGCGCCGAGCAGACGATCCCGGCCCTTGGCCGCCTCAACCGCACGGCGCTCACGCAGCTCGACCTTGTGGCGCAGGGTGGCGACGTATTCGTTGAACTCCTCGATCAGGCTGTCGAAGAGGTTCAGGTCGCCGACGAAGCCATGGATGACCCGCTCCACCACCCACTGCATCTTCGCCAGCAGGCCGCGTTCGTCGCCTTCGTTGCCGTAGAGCACGCCGGCCTGGGCCATGGTGTTGAGCAGCCGGCGAGCCGGATGGTGATGCTGGGTGAACAGCGCCTTGTCCTGCAGGGCGATCTTCAGATAGGGCGTGTGCAGATGGGAGAGGGCGGTCTTGCAGCTGTCCGGCAGGTTCTCGTCGTCGAGGATGAAGTCGAACAGCATGCCCACCAGGTCGATCACGTCGGCTTCCTGATCGGACACCTTGCTGTCGCCGGGCAGGCTGCTGTGGGATTCCAGCTGCTGCTGCAGATCGGCCTTCAGCCCTTCGACCGCCTGCGGCTTGTGCAGGCGCTGGGCCAGCTCATGGGCGGATTGCTGCTGCATGCGGTTGAGCGCGGCGAGCAGTTCGCTGGCGCTGTAGGTGCGGCTGGCTCCGCGCGGCGAAAAGCTGACGATGCTGCGCGTGCCGCCCAGCAAGGGGGCATCCGGCGAGCTCTGGCGATGTTCGCCAAGCAGGCTGGACAGGCCGCTGAACAGGGCCGCCGGGTCGCTGGGTGGTGGTGCGCTGAGGTCCAGGTCGAGCAGTGCCGGCTCGGCTGGCTCGATACCGGGGCTGCCAGGGTTGCCGGGGGGTCCGGTATTGCCGGGAGGCGCCGTTCTTGCCGGCGCCGGTTCGGTCTTCGGCGTTTCCGGGCGACTGACGCTCGGATTGACCTGTGCGCTGTACTTGAGATTGGGCAGCACGCCGGCATCGATCAGACGCTGGTTCAGCGCGCCGTACAGCGAGTCGAGGCTCTGCATCACGTGGCGATCGAAGAGCATGTAGAGAATGGTCTTGATCTGCAGCGGGAAAGGGCAGGGCGCCAGTGCATCGCGGAAGGCCTGGGCGATGGCCTGCGGGCCGAAGGGATTGCTGTCCTCACCGAGCTTCTGGCCATTGTTGAGCAGCGCCAGGCGCTGCTCCAGGGCGAACAGCGGCTGGGTGCAGCGCGCCTTGACCCGACTGACCATGTTGGTGACTTGCAGGGTCTCCTCGTAATCCTCGTTCTGCACCAGAGCCAGCTGCTCCGGGTCCAGTTCGGCCTGCGTCTGATTCTGCAGCTTGCCTTCGAGGAAGTCGGAGAAGTTGTTGGCGATGGTCTGGTGGTAGCTGCGTTCGATCTGTGGGCGCTGCCGGCGAATCTCGCGCATGCTGTCGAAGAACAGCGTCTGCACCTTGTTGTTCTCGGCCTTCTCGGCGCATTCGAACAGGGTGTCGTCGACCTGACCGAACACGCCGCTCAGGTGTTCCGCCAGACGGTTCATCACCAGTTTGCGACAGCTCTGCACCAGATCACTGAAGCGCGGCTGGATGCCGCGGCTGGCGAGGCTGACCACCTTGGGATGAACGGGGGGCTTGTCCTGGTTGCTCATGGACTATCCTGGCTGGGGGCGTCGGCTGGCGCGTCCTGCGTCGGGCCGCAGTTCGATGAAACATATAGTAGTCCATGCTCTGCCTGCAAAGCATTGTCGTAAAAGCAGTTTGTAGGGGTTGACAGGGGCGTTTTGCTACGTAAAATGGCGCGCCTCTGAAGCGGGAAAGCGAAAGCCGAAACGCGGCAGAGATGGAAGACCGAAGTTCCGCGATAGCTCAGTCGGTAGAGCAAATGACTGTTAATCATTGGGTCCCTGGTTCGAGTCCAGGTCGCGGAGCCAACTTCCAGACGGGGTATAGCGCAGTCCGGTAGCGCGCTTGCTTTGGGAGCAAGATGTCGGGAGTTCGAATCCCCCTACCCCGACCATTTTTCGGGTCGTTAGCTCAGTTGGTAGAGCAGTTGGCTTTTAACCAATTGGTCGTAGGTTCGAATCCTACACGACCCACCATATAGAACGACAAAGCCCGCCTTGTGCGGGCTTTGTCGTTTTTGCGCCTCATACGACCGTCTCGCGTTGCCGCGGCCGCGCTGGCCGGTTCGCGCAGGTGCGCCATGCGCATCACGGGCGGTCGGCTGTCTACAAGGGTAATTCCAACATTCTCCGTGCGGGCGCTTCAGCTCGTAGGGTGGGCTTTAGTCCACCAACGGTGGTCGGCGTTTTGTAGCCCGGATGCAATCCGGGGAAATTCTCAAAGTTGAATGGTCGTTGCGGATCTCATCCGGGCTACGTGCTTGCTGCTTGTCTCCCCTCTCCCGCTTGCGGGAGAGGGGCTGGGGGAGAGGGGCAATTTGCAGATTCACCTGCGGCTCCCTATTCCATGAATGGAAGAGGGTCACCAGCAGGCCGCACGGCGGTCGCTATCAATGCAGCTTCAGGCGCGGCTCGGTGCTGCGGCCGATGCGGTCGCTGAGCATCAGCAACAGCGTGCGCAGGGTGCCGTACAGCGCCATCTGGTGCATGCGGTAGAGCGAGACGTAGAACACCCGCGCCAGCCAGCCCTCGAGCATCACACTGCCGGTGAGGTTGCCCATCAGGTTGCCCACCGCGGAGAAGCTCGACAGCGAGATCAGCGAACCATAGTCGCGGTAGCGGTACTCCGGCAGCGCCTGACCGCTGATCTTCAGCCGCAGCGACTTGGCCAGCAGCGAAGCCTGCTGGTGCGCAGCCTGAGCCCGTGGCGGCACGTTGCGGCCGTCGCTGTCCGGTTGCGGGCAGGCAGCGCAATCGCCGAAGGCGAACACGTCATCGTCCAGCGTGGTTTGCAGTGTGGGGCGCACCTGTAGCTGGTTGATGCGGTTGCTTTCCAGGCCATCCAGATCCTTGAGAAAGCCCGGCGCGCGGATGCCGGCAGCCCAGACCTTGAGGCTGGCCGGGATGAAATTGCCGTCGGCGGTCTTCAGGCCGTCGGCGGTCACTTCGCTGACGGCGGCGCCGGTCAGCACGGTGACGCCGAGCTTTTCCAAGGTCTTGTGCACCGGGCGGGCGATGCGCTCGGGCAGGGCCGGCAATACGCGGGGGCCCGCCTCGATCAGGGTGATGCGCATGTCTTCGGGGCGAATGCGATTGAGGCCGTATGCGGCCAGTTGCTTGGCTGCGTGATGCAGTTCCGCCGCCAGTTCCACGCCCGTGGCGCCCGCGCCGACGATGGCGATATCGATCTGGCCGCCGGCTTCGCTTTCGTTGGCATGGGCGCGCAGATAGTGGCTGAGCATGCGTCGGTGAAAGCGCTCAGCCTGTGCCCGGGTATCGAGGAAGATGCAGTGCTCGGCCGCGCCCGGCGTGCCGAAGTCATTGGTGGTGCTGCCTACTGCGATCACCAGGCTGTCATAGGCGATGCGGCGCTCGGGCATCAGTACCTGGCCGTCGTCGTCCAGCGTCGCTGCCAGCGTGATGCTCTTGCCTGCGCGGTCGAGGCCGGACATGCGCCCGAGCTGAAACTCGAAATGGTTCCACTTGGCCTGGGCCACGTAGTTGAGTTCGTCTTCGGAGGAGTTCAGCGAGCCGGCGGCCACTTCGTGCAGCAGGGGCTTCCAAATGTGGGTGAGATTGGCGTCGACCAGGATGATCCGGGCTGCGCCGCTCTTGCCTAGTTTTCTACCCAGACGGGTGGCCAGCTCCAAACCGCCGGCGCCGCCGCCGACAATCACGATGCGATGGGACATGGATAACGCTCACAAGGCTTTGAAAAAGTCGGTGTGAGTGCGAGAGGGCGAGCGCGAGGCAGCTCATAGCACCAGTCGACTCAGAAAGCGGCTCAGCAGGCCCAGGCCAATGGTCACGGCCACGACCACCACCAGCAGGCGCCAGACGTGAAAGGGCTGGCGCTCCACCTGATGCTGCGGCGCGCTCAGGTACTGGTCGACTTTCTGCTGGTCATCGGGGCTCAGGCGGCTGGTCATCGGTAGGCCTCTGCTTGAATGCGGCTATTCTAGGCTTGCCCGCCAGCCTTGGCGAGCTTCGTTGTCCTGCGGGTCAGATGGCAGGGCGAGGGGGCTGACCTGGACGGCGTCGTGCAGGCGGATGATGCCGCCCTCGATCACCCGTGCGGTGATGCCGCCGTGGCCGCGCATGGCCTGGAAGGTGCCGGGGCCGAGGCGTTCCTCCAGGCGCGCGCAGGGCTGGCACCAGCCGGTGGTTTCCAGTAGCGCCTGGCCGATGCGAAAGCGCCGACCCTTGAGGCTGAACAGGTTGATGCCGGCAACCGCGATGTTGCGGCGCAGCTCGTCGGGGTGCAGAGGCGCATCGCGGCCGAGCAGGGCGGCGACAACCGCCAGGTGCTCCCACTGAATCAGCGTCACCTGCCGCGCATTGCGCGGGCCGGGACGGCTGTGATCGCCGGTCAGGCCGGCCTCGCGCCGCGCCTCTACCGCCTCCACCTCGAGCATCGCTTCGCGCGCCCTGGGCCTTACTCCTATCCAGCGCACCTGGCCGATCTGCGGCACCTCGGCCAGTAACTGCTGCAGCGGGCTCACAGGCCGATCCCTATATCGAACAGCAGGCTGCGGCCCAGATTCTGGCGCAGGAAGTCCGGAGCATCCGGATGGGCGAACAGCACGCGGGCGAAGCGTGGGCCGACCAGCGACAGCGAACGCCAGCCCTGGCGCAGGTATTCAGTGGGCGGCGGAAAGTGGCTGTTGCAGTCCAGCACTGCACGCTTGAGGCTGACGAAGGCGATCAGGTCCAGCTCGCTCAAGTCCAGACCGCGCTCGCGGTAGTTATGCGCCTTCTTGCGCAGGGTAGGGGCCAGGCGGGCCTGCAGCTCGCTGGCGGGAATGCGTTTGGGGCGCGCCTCGCGCCGCACCAGCTGGCTGAGCGAAAAGGCGCTGCGCCGACGCTCGAGTTCGGCGCGCCACTCGTCGTTGAGCCTGCGGCCTTCGTCCAGCACGAAGAACACCTCGAAGTTGGCGTCGCGAAAGAGCACGTCCGGTGGCTCCTGGGCGCCGGGCGTGAAGTCCTCGGTCTGATGACGCACGTTCAGCGCCTGCAGCAGACGCTGACAGACCCAGCGCTCACGCTCCCACTTCTTGGCGTTGGAGAGAAAGGCGTTGGCTTGTTCAGCCTGGTGCGTGAGCAGGCGCAGGTAGTCGGAATCGTCCATGCCGAAAGCTTAGCCGCAGCGCGGCCCGGGATGCCAGACATCGTGCTGCTGATCCGGTGCCGAGGGCCGGTGTAGACTGCCTGGCGTGACTGCGCAGATGACGGAGCAACGACAAGGTGGATAGGCATGATCGCGTCTGAGCTGCTGGCGTTCAGCACTCTGCTGGCTGGCTGGCTGATCTATGGGATGGCGCTGCTCTGGGCGGTAACGCGCGCGCCCTGGCTGGAGCTGTTCAGCGATCTGCGGCGTCAGCACCTACTGTTCGGCACCATGCTCGCCCTGTTCCTGTTGTGGCTGGTGCGCCGCGACTTCGATTCGGGCCTGTCCTATCACTTCATCGGCATGACCGCGGTGACGCTGCTGCTGGATTGGCCTTTGGCCGTGCTGGCGGGGCTGGCGGCTCAGGTGGGGCTGCTGGCCATCGGGCGTCTGGATCTGGCCGCGCTCGGCGTCAACGGCGTGCTGCTGGTATTGATCCCGGTGCTGGTCACCGAACTCTGTGCACTGCGGGTCGAGCGTGCGCAGCCGCGCAACCTGTTCGTCTACATCTTTTTCTGCGGCTTCTTCCCGGCGGCGCTGGCCACGCTCCTGACCCTGCTTGGCGGCCTTGGGCTGCTATGGATGGATGGCTTGTTTCCCATGCCACCCTGGCTCGACGACTTTGCCGGCTACCTGTGGCTGGTAGCGTTCCCCGAGGCCTTTATCAACGGCACCGTGGTCACCGCCTTGGTGGTGTTCTATCCGGACTGGCTGGAAACCTTCAACCGCACCCGCTACCTGCAGGCCCCCTGGAAGGAAGAGGATCGCGGCGAGTGAATGGCGCGCTATCGGCCTTTTGAATGGGCGCAGGCAGCTTGATCCTGGTCAATGCCTGGAGCGAGTCCTCCGCCATGCTGTGCAAAACGCCTCCGAGGACGCGAACATGAGCATTCACAGCTGGGCCAGAGCGGTTCTGAAAGTCGATTTGCAGGATGCCGAAGACCAGGGTTTCGATCCGGTGCCGGCGTTGCGCGCGTTGCTGGCCGAAGTCGTGCAGATGAACAAGGCGCTGCGCGATCCCGAGGAACTGGCCCACGAGCTGCAGTTTCTCGCCGACAACCTCGATGACGAGCGCGACTACGCCTTTATGCGCCCCTGAGAACCGTCGGGTGCGCTGTGCGCACCGCTTCCGTATCGGCTCCGATTGGTAGTCAATGCGGCCGCGTTGGCAGATCGCCGCTAAACAGGTCGTCTTCCAGATCATTGCCGGGAATCGCATGCTCCTCGGCGGCCCAGGCACCCAGGTCGATCAGTTTGCAGCGCTCGCAGCAGAAGGGACGGTAGGTGTTTTCGACTTTCCACTCCACTGGCGCGCCACAGGTGGGGCATTGAACGGTGGTGGTCATGGCTGGCCTCCGCGTAGAGTGAGATAGAAGGAGTGCAGGCGACCGACCTCGGCATCCAGCCAGGCCATATCGCGATCATTGACCAGCACGTCATGGGCATGGCGCAGCCGCTCTTCGCGGCTGGCCTGGGCCTGGAGAATGGCGCGAACCTGCTCTTCAGTGCTCTGGTCGCGGGCAACGGTGCGCTGCACCTGCAGCTCTACAGGCGTATCCACTACCAGTACGCGCTGGGTCAGATGGCGCTGACCGGACTCGATCAGCAAGGGCGACACCAGGATCGCATAAGGCGATTCTGCGCGTGCCAGCACCTGGGCGATCTCCTGCCCGATCAGCGGATGCAGCAGGCTCTCCAGCCAGCGGCGCTGTTCGGCGTCGGCAAACACCAGCTTGCGCAGGGCGCCGCGGTCGAGCTGGCCGTCCGTCTGCAGGACGCCGGTGCCGAAGTGTTCGACGATCTTCGCCAGCGCCGGCCGGCCCGGTTCCACCACCCAACGGGCAGCGTGATCGGCGTCCACCACGTGTACACCACGATCGATAAAGCCTTGCGCCACCGCGCTCTTGCCGCTGCCGATGCCGCCGGTCAGGCCGAGTATCCAGGGTTTCATCACGCCGTTGCGGTCTCGTTGCTGCTCAAGGCCGCGATTGTAGGGGGGATTCGCCAGTGATGCGAGGCCGTAGGCTGCGCCATGCGTACCGCCTCGGTGGGGGAGTTGCAGTTTCTGCGCAGGCGTACTGCCTGCGGCCGGCCCCGGTGCAATCCGGGACCGGTATTTCAGAACCCGGCAAACTTCAGATAGCTACCGGTAATCACGTCACCCCAGAGCAGGGCGATCCAGCCGGCAATGGCCAGATAAGGTCCGAAGGGGATCGGCGTACTGGAGTCGCTACCACGCAGGCGCAGCAGAATCACCCCAAGCACCGCCCCGACCAGCGAGGACAGCAGGATGGTCAAAGGCAGGATCTGCCAGCCGCCCCAGGCGCCGAGCATGGCCAGCAGCTTGAAATCACCGTAACCCATGCCTTCCTTGCCGGTGATCAGCTTGAACAGCCAATACACCGACCATAGGCTCAGATAGCCCGCAATCGCCCCCCACAGCGCGTCCTCCAGGCTGGTGAACAGTCCGAAGTAATTGACGATCAAGCCCAGCCATAACAGCGGCAGCACCAGTACGTCCGGCAGAATCTGATGATCGGCATCTATCAGACTCATCGCCAGCAGCCCCCAGGCCAGCACCAGCATGGCCCCGGCCTGCCAGGTAAAACCGAAATGCCAGGCGATGTAGCCGGAAAGCAGTCCGCAGACCAGCTCGACGATGGGGTAACGCTTGCTGATCGGGGTCTTGCAGTTCGAGCACTTACCGCGCAGGAAGAGGTAGCTGATGACCGGGATGTTCTCCCAAGGGCGAATCTCATGACCGCATTGTGGGCAGGATGAGTTGGGGAGGATCAGATTGAAAGTCTGTGCAGGGGGCGCCGCCGGTAACTCCAGTACCTCTCGCGCCTGGCTCTGCCAGTCACGTTGCAACATCAGGGGCAATCGATAGATCACAACATTAAGGAAGCTGCCGACCAGCAGGCCCAGCAGCAGGGCGCATAAAACAAAGGCCAGCGGGTTGCTGGCCATGACATTAAAAACGGACATACGTATTTAGCCGCCGACCACATTGCCAAGCTGGAAGATCGGTAGATACATGGCAATGATGAGGCCGCCAACTAATACGCCCAACACCGCCATGATCATCGGTTCCATTAAAGCTGTTAGATTGTCTACCATGTTATCAACTTCTGCTTCGTAGAAACTTGCAACTTTGTCGAGCATGTCATCCAGTGCGCCAGACTCTTCTCCAATGGCCGTCATTTGTACTGCCATTGAGGGGAATACATTTGTGGTTCTCATTGAAAAATTTAGTTGAGTGCCGCTAGAGACATCGGTTTTTATTTTGTGTACGGCGTTTCGAAAAACTACATTTCCGGTGGCTCCGGAAACAGAGTCTAGCGCATCCACTAAGGGAACACCTGCTGCGAAAGTCGTGGATAGGGTTCGTGCGTAGCGGGCTACTGCGGACTTGTAAAGAATATCTCCAATTATAGGAAGTTTTAGTAGGGCTCTGTCTTTTGTGTCGCGAAATCTCTCTGAGCGCTGGTTTAGCTCTTTGATTAAAAAGGAAAAGGAAAAAACAATGAAGACCATTAGAAGCCACCAGTTTTGGAGGGCTTCTGATAGACCTAGTACCATCAGGGTGAAGGCTGGTAGTTCAGCGCCGAACCCTTGAAAGACGGATTCAAAGGCGGGGACTACCTTTACGAGCAAAATTACACTGACCACGATGGCTACTACAATTACCGCTATCGGATAGGTCATTGCTTTCTTGATTTTTGCCTTGAGAGCTTCAGTTTTTTCTTTATAAGTCGCAACTCGATCTAGTAAGTTTTCCAATGCGCCGGACTGTTCTCCTGATTCGACCAAATTACAATACAGATCGTCAAAGTATTGTGGCTGCTTGCGTAGTGCTGACGCAAAGCTATTGCCTGCAGAGACTTCCTGCTTAAGATCGTCTACCAGCTTGCGCATATTGGGATTTTCAAAGCCCTCGGCGATGATATCAAAGCTTTGCAGCAGTGGAACGCCAGCTTTCATCATCGTCGCCATCTGTCTGGTAAAAAGGGCGATATCAAGTGGTTTGATCTTCTTACCTTTGCCCAGTGAGAAGCTGGATTCGGGGCGGACTTTCGTCGGATTGATGCCTTGCTTGCGCAGCTGAGCCTTGATCAATGCAATGTTCTGTCCACTAAGCGTTCCCTTCACCTTGCCGCCGCGCTTGTCGGTGCCTTCCCAGACGAAGGTGCTGGTTTTTAAAGCTTTTGTCGTCGCCATGGGGCTAATCCTTGGTCACGCGGTTGATTTCCTCCAGGCTGGTCACGCCTTGCATGGCTTTGAGCAGGCCGGAGGCACGCAAATCATTAAAGCCATCTTTGCGCATTTGCGCTGCAATATCGATGGAGTTGCCTTCCTCCATGATAATCCGTTGCAGGTTGGGCGTGTTTTTAACCACTTCATAAATACCGACACGACCCTTGTAGCCATTCTTGCAGTTTTCGCAGCCGGCCGGCCCGTAGAGCTTGAAGGTGCCGATCTTTCCTTCGGGGAAGCCCTCTGCCAGAAGGGTTTCACGGGGCACATCCACTTCTTTCTTGCAGCTATTACACAGCTTGCGCGCCAGGCGCTGAGCGATGATCAGGTTGACCGAGGTGGCGATATTGAACGAGGGCACGCCCATATTGCGCAGGCGGGTCAGGGTTTCCGCGGCGCTGTTGGTATGCAGGGTGGACATCACCATATGGCCGGTCTGCGCCGCTTTCACTGCGATGGAAGCAGTGTCCAGGTCGCGGATCTCTCCCACCATGATGATGTCCGGGTCCTGGCGTAGGAAGGCGCGTAGCGCTGCCGTGAAATCCATGCCCTGCTTTGGGTTGACGTTGACCTGATTGATGCCTTCCAAGTTGATCTCCACCGGGTCTTCGGCGGTGGAGATATTCACGTCTGGGGTATTGAGGATATTCAGGCCGGTATAGAGCGAAACCGTTTTGCCCGACCCTGTGGGGCCGGTTACCAGGATCATGCCCTGTGGCTGCTTGAGCGCATTCATATACAGCTCTTTCTGGCTTTCCTCATATCCCAGTGCGTCGATACCCATCTGCGCACTGGTGGGATCGAGAATCCGCATCACGATCTTTTCGCCCCACAGGGTGGGCAGGGTGTTGACACGAAAGTCGATGGCCTTGCTTTTGGATATCTTCATCTTGATTCGGCCGTCTTGAGGCTTTCGCCGTTCGGAGATATCCAGAGCGGCCATTACCTTGAGGCGTGCGGCAATCCGTGGCGATAGCTGGATGGGAGGGCGAGCAACCTCATGCAGAATGCCGTCGGTACGGAAGCGCACCCGGTAGGCCTTTTCGTATGGCTCGAAGTGCAGATCGGAGGAGCCCATGCGGATGGCGTCAAGCAGCATCTTGTTGACGAAGCGCACCACCGGGGCATCATCAGCATCGCCTCCAGTGGATGTGTCGTTCTTGTCGTCGTCGACCGCCTCCACATCCAGGCCGTCCAGATCTACATCGCCCAAGTCCTCCATGCCGCTGTTGGCGCTTTCGAAGAACCTTTCGATGGCATCGCCCAGCTTGTCATCCTCAACCAGCACGGCTTCAGTATTCAGGCCAGTGCTGAACTGAATATCGGTAACTGCCTGATGGTTGGTAGGATCGGAAACGCCGATAAAGAGCTTGTTGCCGCGCCGCCATAGTGGTATCGCACGGTGCTGGCGAATCAATTTCTCACTTATTAACTCTTTAGGTTGACCTTCTTTGTCGACGGCGGTGAGATCAACAAACGCCACGCCAAACTGCTCAGATGCTAGCTCTGCCAGGTCGCGGCCTTTAGCTAGCTTGCTTTGTACTAGGTAGGTTACCAGTGGCACCTGATTGCGCTTGGCCTGTGCTTGGGCCTGTAGGGCGCTTTTCTCATCTAGCAATTGAGCGGTAACCAGCTGCTTTGCTAGTCCAGAAAGGGAAATCGCTTCGTTCATCGGAAGGGGCCTGCGTGATGCGAATCCGAGCCTTATAGCCTAGCAGTCAGCAACTTCCAAATTTAGATTGGCATGGTGACAAAAAAGGTCAACTAATGCCTTTAGATGGAGGTCGGGTGGAGTCTCCGCTTTCCAAGAGCTCTATCTATCGTGTTGTGGTTGTTGGCATGGTGCGTGCATGCGCATGTGGTAGGTCATAGAGCCTGATACCAACTTAGGAGATTTTTCATGAAAGCTCAAAAGGGTTTCACCCTGATCGAACTGATGATCGTTGTCGCGATCATCGGCATCCTGGCTGCTATTGCGATTCCTCAATACCAGAATTACACCGTACGCAGCGCAGAGCGTGCTTGCTTGGCTGAGACCAAAGCATATGCGAATGTTCTGATGGTGTGGCTGCATGAGGGGGGGACCAACCAAGCCGCTCCGAATAACGTAGCTCCGGCTGCTCCGGCTAACGGTGCTTGCACTGGCTTTACCGGCGGCGGTAACGCCGCTGCATTTGGTACTCCGGTAGTGGGTACTCCCCGCGCACCCGGCGTCGCGACCCAATCTGTCCCGCTGCAATAATTCTTAATGCTCAAGTCACAGGCGTTCGCGTAAGCTGCGTCTAGGTGATGCAGAAGCGCCCCGCTCTCGGGGCGCTTCTGGTAATGGACGGCTTTGACATCACGTTGTTGTTTAGTTGTGGGGTTTAAATGCGCGGCCAATTTCAAAAAGCATTCACATTGATAGAGCTAATGATAGTAGTCGCTATTATCGGCATATTGGCGGCAATCGCATTACCTACTTATCAGGCCTATACCATTCGAAGTGCTGAGCGGGCATGTTTGAGTGAAACTAGAGCTTATGCCTCTGTGCTAACAGTTTGGCTGCATGAAGGGGGCGTGCTTTCGGATTTGCCAGCTCAGCCAATTAATGGTGCTTGCAGTACTTTTAGTGGCGGTGGTGCTGGAGCTGCATTGGGAGTGCCGCTGGTTGGGACGCCTAGACAACCTGGCGTGGCTCTTCAGTCAATAATGCTCAATTGATTCAGAGTGTAAGCCGCATCGACAAATCCACCGCCTTCACATCCTTGGTCAGCGTGCCTAGCGAGATGTAGTCCACGCCCGTTTCTGCGATCACGCGCAATGTGCTGTCGTTGATCCCGCCCGAGGCTTCCAGCTTTGCGCGGCCGGCGGTGAGTCTGACCGCTTCGCGCATATCTTCCAGTGACAGTTCGTCGAGCATGACGATATCTGCCCCCGCTTCCAGCGCTTCGCGCAGTTCTTCTAGGCTTTCCACCTCCACTTCCACCGGCTTGCCGGGGGCGATCTGGTGGGCGGTGTTGATTGCCTGGGCGATGCCGCCGCAGGCAGCGATGTGGTTTTCCTTGATAAGGAAGGCGTCGTACAGCCCGATGCGGTGGTTATGGCAGCCGCCACAGGTGACGGCATATTTCTGCGCCAGCCGCAGGCCCGGAAGGGTCTTGCGGGTATCCAGCAGTTTTACCTGGGTGCCCTCGACCAGGTCGGCATAATGGCGGCAGCGGGTCGCTACTGCCGAGAGCGTTTGCAGAAAATTCAAGGCGCTGCGCTCGCCGCTGAGCAGGGCGCGCGCCGGGCCTTCGAGGCGGAACAGGGTCTGGTCGGCGCTGACCTTGTCGCCGTCCTGGACCTGCCAATGCACCGCCACGCGTGGGTCGAGCTGGCGGAACACCGCGTCCACCCAGGCTGTGCCGCACACTACAGCCGCCTCGCGCGTGATCACCCGGGCGCTGGCGAGGCGCTCGGCCGGAATCAGCTGGGCGGTAATGTCGCCGCTACCAATGTCTTCGGCCAGGGCGCGACGGACGTTGGCTTCGATTTCGCTGCTGAGGTCGGCGAGGGTCAGGTTGGGCATGATCGGCTCCGGTGTAGGCGAGCCGCGATTATAGAGGCAGGCGGATGCAGGGCAATGGCCGGCAGGGGCTGCGCCTTATCGGATTCATTCGCGAGAAACCCGGCACTTTTGCCGCGGCGCACGGCTCCTACGCTGTGAGCGGGCATGGTTCGGGCCGACCGCCGGTGCAGCGCCTATTGCCCGAGCGCTATACGCTGTAGATGCGCCACGCCGGTCCTGCGCGAACGACCGTCTGGAGGTGGCTGGGTGCTATCTGTGATCTGCATCATGTATGCGTGAAAAATTGGCTTGGTATGGCGCGCAGCCTCCCTATAATGCCTTTACTTTTTTCATTATTGACGCCAGGCCTTTGACGTTACGGACGACGCTCGGTTGACGCTGTGCAGACCAGGAGGCTCGGGTTCGAGCAGTCTGCGGGAGACTAGAATGAAGACCGACGCGAACGTGGTTCACCTGAACAAGGCGGCCACAGAGCAATCGCCAACTTCGCCGGTAGGAAGACTGCCCGTGGCGCTGATTCAGGTGCGTGACAAAGCCGCGCAACAGCTCAAGCAGAGCCTGCAGAGCCTGTTCGACAATGCCGACGATACGCTTTTCGAAATGGCGGATCGGGCGACCACCAATGCCGAGCAGAATGCCTTCTTCGAGGCGATGCGCGACCTGCGTCTGAAGCGCAAGAACATTGAGCGCGGTTTCCTGCAGAAGGTGTTCGAAGCCTTCTCCACCCTCAATCAGTACGAAATCGGCAAGCCGCAGCCTGCGCTGGATGCGGTGTCGTTCGACAGCCTGAGCCTGGTGCAGAACGACGAACTCGAGGAAACCGTGGCGCTGGACGCCATGGTGGCCAAGGTGATGAGCCGCGACGCCATGGCGCTGGGCCATCTCACCACCCGTCTCAATGCGGTGATCAGCAAGAAGCTCGACGACAAGAGCAACCCGCTCGGTCCGACCCTGCTCAGCGAATATTTCCTCGACGCCTGCAGCGGCCTGGGCGTGGAGATCAAGGTCAAACTGATCATTCTCAAACTGTTCGAAAAGTACGTGCTGGGCGGCTGCGACCAGCTTTACGCCGAGGCCAACCAGGCGCTGGTCAGCGCCGGTGTTCTGCCCGAACTCAAGTCTGCGCCGCCGCGCCGCCAGCAACGTCCGGCTGCCACCAGTCATGCCCACTCTGCCGGTGACGAGCGCATGCCCCTGCTGGAAGGGGCTGACGAGAGCGTGCAGGAAGTCTTCGGTGCCCTGCAGGATCTGCTTTCCCAGGTGCGCGGCAGTGCCATGCCGCGCCGCGCCCAGGTCGCCGATGCACTGCCGATCACCAGCAACGACCTGATGCGCCTGTTGTCGCATATGCAGCAGCGTACCCCGATGCAGGTCAGCCTCGAGGATTTCGACCTGCGCGACCAGCTCGAGCAGCTGCTCGCCCGTGCCAGTGCCAAGACTGGCAAGGCGCGCGTGGTGGGTGAGGTCGACGAGGACGTGATCAACCTGGTGTCGATGCTGTTCGAATTCATTCTCGACGACCGCACGCTGCCCGATTCGCTCAAGGCGCTGATCGGCCGCCTGCAAATTCCGATGCTCAAGGTGGCGGTGCTGGACAAGACCTTCTTCAGCCGTGGCAGCCATCCGGCTCGTCGCCTGCTCAACGAAATCGCTTCTGCGGCATTGGGCTGGGTCGATCAGGACGACGCCCAGCGCGACAGCCTGTATCAGAAGATCGAGCAGGTGGTGCAGCGTCTGCTCAACGACTTCGTCGATGACCCGGCGATCTTCTCCGAGCTGCTTGCCGAGTTCATGGCCTTCACTGGCGATGAGCGTCGTCGTAGCGAACTGCTGGAACAGCGCACCCGCGACGCCGAAGAGGGCAGCGCCAAGGCCGAGCTGGCTCGCCGCCAGGTCGAGCAGGCGCTTAACGAGCGTCTGCTGGGCAAGACTCTGCCGGAAGTGGTGGTGCGTCTGCTGCAGGAGGCCTGGAGCAAGGTGCTGATGCTGACCTGCCTCAAGCATGGCGTGGATTCGGACGAGTGGCAGGCTGCTTTGCAGACCATGGACGATCTGGTCTGGAGCGTTTCGCCGCACGAAGATCCGGAAGCCCGTCTGCGTTTGCTGGAGCTGGTGCCCGGCCTGCTCAAGTCCCTGCGCGAGGGCATGGCCAGCGCGGCCTTCGATCCGTTCTCCACCAGCGAATTCTTCAGCCAGCTGGAGGCGTTGCACGTGCAGGCCTTCCAGCGCTTCAAGCGCGCCACCCCGGAAACCGAGACGGCCGCTGCCGAAGATGCGGTGCATACCGATCCGAGCGAAGCCGGCATCGAACTGCCGCTGCTGGAGCTGCCGACGGCCGAAGAGGTCGAGGATACCCCGGCTATGGTCGAGGTGGTCGAGGAGATCGTTCTGCTCGCACCGGGCCAGACCCGTCCGCAGGAGCCTGACGTGGTGCTGCCGGACGACGACGAGGCGTTGCTGCAGGTGGATAGTCTGCGTGTGGGTAGCTGGGTGGAAATCCAGGAAGATGAGGAGCACAAGCTGCGCTGCAAGCTGGCGGCCATCATCAAGCCCACCGGCAAGTATGTGTTCGTCAACCGCACCGGCATGAAGGTGCTGGAAAAGACGCGCAATGCGCTGGCCGTGGAGTTCCGCCGTAACGCCGTACGCCTGCTCGACGATGCTCTGCTGTTCGACCGCGCTCTGGAATCGGTCATCGGCAATCTGCGCAAGCTCAAGCACAGCTGACGGGTTCTCGCAGGAGTGCTTCCTGCGAGATGCTTGGCGTACGCGTTGCCTGCGGGCCGTTGTCTGGCCCGTCAGGTCTCGACCTGTATACGTCTTGCCTTGAACTGCTTCCCTCTCGGTGTAATGCCGTTCCCCTAAGAAATGTTCTGACACGGTCAGCCTCTCACTCCTGCGAGGAGAGGGGAGGCAGGTCGTTTCGCCGTTCTCTCGGCCGCTCTCCACTCGGCGTGCCCCCAATAAATGGGAGAGGAGAGCCAATCCCCTGGTCTCTGAGTGAATAGCATTGCCTCCCCGCCTGCGCACATCCTGTTGCTGTCTCGCTCTTGGCCGCTGCGATTGGCTGCTCTAGAGTGGTGACTCGATCAGGAGCGCCGCATGCAGCTTGACCCTTCCACCGGCTGGTTCCAGGGCATTCGCCATTGCCCGTCGCCGAATTTCAATGCTCGTCCTGACGGCGAGATATCCCTGTTGGTGGTGCACAACATCAGTCTTCCGCCCGGGCAGTTCGGTACCGGCAGGGTGCAGGCATTCTTTCAGAACCGTCTGCCGCTGGACGAACATCCCTTCTTCGCCGAGATCGCCACGCTGCAGGTTTCCGCGCACTTCTTCATCGAGCGCGACGGCGCGCTGACCCAATTCGTTTCCTGTCTGGACCGCGCCTGGCATGCCGGCGTGTCCTGGTTCGAGGGGCGCGACAACTGCAACGATTTCTCCCTCGGCGTGGAGTTGGAGGGCACCGATGATCAGCCTTATACCGACGCGCAATACGCCAGGCTGACCGCGCTGACGCGGCAGTTGCTGGACGCTTACCCGGCGCTGTCGACGCAACGCATTCGTGGCCATAGCGACATAGCGCCGGGGCGCAAGACGGACCCTGGCCCGGCGTTCGACTGGACGCGCCTGCACAACGCATTGAAGGAGCGGTAGCGATGAGTTTTCTGGTGATTGTGCTGGTGCTGTGGGTCGAGAAATTTTCCGCCTGGCGCCTGCGCATCCAGCAGGATGGTCCCTGGCTCGCGCAGTTGCAGCGCCTGCAGCAGGGCAGCCTGCAACAGGCGCCCTGGTTGTGTCTGGCGGTGCTGGTGCTGTTGCCCGTGCTGGCTTTGGGGCTGGTGCTGCTGATTCTCGAGCCGCTGGCATATGGCTGGCTGGCCTTGCCGGTGCATCTGCTGGTGCTGATCTACAGCCTGGGCCGCGGCGACCTGCTGGCTGCACTGGGGCCGTTTCGCGATGCCTGGCGGCGTGGCGACGGGCAGGCCGCCTATCATGTGGCTGAACGCGACCTCGCCCTGCAACCCGAGGACGGCACGCTGCTGCTGCAGCAGGTT
This sequence comes from Pseudomonas sp. GD04158, assembly GCF_029834875.1. Taxonomy (NCBI): domain Bacteria; kingdom Pseudomonadati; phylum Pseudomonadota; class Gammaproteobacteria; order Pseudomonadales; family Pseudomonadaceae; genus Pseudomonas; species Pseudomonas sp. GD04158. The sequence continues at coordinate 49,791 of NZ_JAODYT010000027.1, forward strand.
CAGGGGCATCTGCTGTGGCAGGCCTATCAGAGTTTCTTCGCGGTGATCTTCTGGTATCTGCTGCTGGGGCCGATGGCGGCCTTGGCCTACCGTCTGCTGGCCATGAGCGCCGAGCATGCCGAGCAGCCGGCGCTACGCGAGCGTGCCGTGCAGCTGCGCCATGCCTTCGACTGGCTGCCGGCGCGGGTACTGGCCGCCAGCTTTGCCCTGGTCGGCAACTTCGTGGCGGTCAGCCGCGCCTTGCTGCATGAACTGCTGAGCTGGGACATCTCGGCCGCGCAGGTGGTGATCAGGGCAGGGCGCGCCGCCGGGGAGATGCCCGAGCCGGTGATGGGCGAGGCGGGCGTCGATACCCTGGATCAGTTGTGGCAGCTGCTGATTCGCGCGGCGGTGGTCTGGTACGCCGGCTACGCGCTGTGGGTGCTACTGGTCTAAGACGGCCTTCCAGATACAGCGCTCCGGCAGAAGCGCTGGTCCACTAACGCACGGGTTGCGCCGCCCGACTGCCTTGCAAATCCGCTTGCGAACCAGGGTAAGGGGACAAGGAGCGCGGCATGCTCTTAACCTTAAGTTACACAGAGCGGTGTCGATAACGGGTATATAAGGTGCCGTAGCCGATCCTGTTTGGTGCGTTGCGTCACATTTATCTGCCGGTGGTCGTTGCGTTCACTCGCATTCACAGGTCGGGCTGCACAGGACACCGTCGACAGCCCATGAGAGGCTGCGCGGCCGTTCGAGTGATCTAATAACAATAATGGCAACTGGAGACGTCTAGTGAAGACCGTGTTGTATCCGGCCATCGCGCTGATGAACCGCCTCAGCTTCGGCATGAAGTTCAGCCTGATCAGCGTTCTGTTCTTCCTGCCCATGCTGGTCACCAATTTCTATCTGGTGCGCGACTCCTATCGCCAGTTCGTCGGTACGCAGACGGCCCTGGAGAGCCTCGAGCTGCTCGGCGGCAGCCTGCGGCTGCGTCGGGATCTGCAGAGCCTCAACGACCTGGTGCAGATCAACGCGATGATCGGCCAGTCCGGCCAGGCTGGCGATCTCGAGGGTCGCATCGGTCAGCTGCAGCAGTCGCTGGCCGACAGTCTGCAAGCCTTGCAACCCGTGGCGCGCGACGCCGAGCAAGCGGCCGAGTTCGTCGCCAAGCGCGATGAGCTGCTGGCCGAGCTGAAAAGCGCGGTGGCCGAGACATCCCTGCAAAGCAAGACGGTGATAGTCGAGAAGCTGCTCGGCTCCTCCCAGGTGTTCATCAAGCTGGTGGCCAGCCAGGCCGGCCTCAGCCAGGACCCGCAACGCCAGGTGCGGCAGATCACCGAGTTGATCACCAATGTCACGCCGCAAGTCACCGACGTGCTCAGTCAGGGCCGCGCGGTCGGTGCCTATTCCCTGGGCCAGGGTTTTCTCAACTCCGCGGCCAGTACCAAGTTCGACGATCTGCTGCTGCAACTGGAAAAGCTGCATGCCGAGTACGGCCTGAACCTGCAGGATGCGCTGGCCGGCAACGTCGCCGCGCAGAACGGCCTCGGCGGTCTGGCCGAGGCCAGCCGGCAGACTCTCAAGGACAGTGCCGTGCTGTTCGAGGATCAGGTGATCATCGCCGATAGCCTGGACACGCCCTGGACCCAGTTCTACGACCAGGTCAGCCAGCAGATGGCCAAGACCTACGCCTTCAACGACGGCCTGCTGGCCTTCCTCGATAGCCAGCTGAGCGAGCGCCTGGTCGATAACCGCGCACAGATGGTGCTGCTGGTGGTCGCCCTGGTGGTGGTGTTCCTGCTGATCGTCTACCTCTACAGCGGTTTCTACGTGTCCACGCGCACCACCCTGAAGACCCTTGGCCAGGTGATGGACAAGGTGGCAGCAGGCGACATGACGGTCAGCTTCCGCGCGCAGAGCCGCGACGAGCTGGGCGAGCTGGGCCAGGTGTTCAACCAGACCGTGGCGCGCATTCACGATCTGATCGAGCGCGTCGGGCATACCGTGGGCGAGGTCGGCGGCCAGGCCGATCGCGTCGAACTGGTGTCCGGTGAGAGCAACCAGGCGGTGGCTGGCCAGCGCGCGCAGATTGAACAGGTGGCCACGGCGATGAACCAGATGTCCGCCACTGCCCAGGAGGTGGCGCGCAGTGCTGCCGCGGCGGTGGGCAGTGCGCAGAGCGTCAATCAGGAGACCGTCAGCGGTCGCGCGCTGGTCGAGGCGCAGGTCGGTGCGATTCAGCGCCTGGCCAGTGAGATCGACCAGTCGGTGGCGGTGATCAACCAGCTGGCCAGCGACAGTGCCGCCATCAGTCAGGTGCTGGACGTGATCAAGGGCATCGCCGAGCAGACCAACCTGCTGGCGCTCAACGCGGCCATCGAGGCGGCACGGGCCGGCGAGCAGGGCCGCGGCTTCGCCGTGGTGGCCGATGAGGTGCGCAACCTGGCCAAGCGCACCCAGCAGTCCACCGAGGAAATCGAGGCGATGATCGCCAAGCTGCAGGGTGGCGTCGGTGCCGCGGTGAAGGCGATGAACGCCAGCCACCAGATGGCCGACGGCACGGTCAGTGAATCCGGCAAGGTGCAGCAGGCGCTGGAGAACATCCTCGGCGCGGTCGGCATGATCGTCGACCAGAATCAGCAGATCGCTGCGGCGGCCGAGCAGCAGACGGCGGTGGCGCACGATATCGATCAGAACATCGTCGAGATCAACCATGCCGGTGAGCGCACGGCTGCCGGCGCCAGCCAGACCGAGCAGGCCAGCCGCGAGCTCAGCGAGCTGGTGGCGCGGCTCAAGCAGCTGATCGGCGCGTTCCGGGTGTAGGGTGCGCTGTGCGCACCATCACTATGCCCAGCCGAACAGCTCATCCGCGTTACGGCTGCTGGCCGCCGCCAGCTCCTCGGCCGTGACGCCGCACAGCGCCGCCAGCTCGGTGCAGATGTCCGCCAGGTATTCTGGGCTGTTGCGCTGATTGGGGTGCATGGCCGGGGCCATGTCCGGCGAGTCGGTTTCCAGCACCAGGGCCTCCAGCGGCAGCTGCGCCATCACCTTGCGCAGCCGATTGGCCTGCGGCCAGGTGGCGGCGCCGCCGAGACCGAGGCAAAAGCCCAGCTTGATGTACTCGCGTGCCTCTTCGGCGCTACCGGCGAAGGCATGGATGATGCCGCCGCGCTTCAGCCGCCAGCGCTTGAGGGTGGCGATGGTCGCGGCATGGGCGCGGCGCACGTGCAGCAGCACCGGTAGCTCGAACTCGTTCGCCAGCTCAAGCTGCGCCTCGAACAGCGTCTGCTGGCGCTGCCGATCCAGATCCTCCAGGTAGTAATCCAGACCGAACTCGCCGACGGCGCAGAGCTTGCGGTGTCCGGCCAGCCTGCCCAGCCAGGTGCGCAGTTCATCGAGATGCTGCGGCCGGTGATCATCCAGATAGACCGGGTGCAAACCGAAGGCGGCATACAGGCCGTCGTTCGCCTCCACCAGTTGCCACAGGCGTTGCCAGTTGGCCTGGTATACGCCAAGCACCACCATGCGCTGCACGCCCAGCGCGCGGCTGCGCGCGAGCACTTCGTCGCGATCGGCGTCGAAGTCGGGGAAATCCAGGTGGGTGTGGGTGTCGATCAGGTGCATCGCTTGCCTCCGGTTGATGTCGCTCGTGGCCAGCAGGCATCCGGGCGCGGATTGCCGTATTGTTCCACTTCCTGCCAGCTGCAGGGAGCGCCGCCGCATTTTTCCAGTCGAACGGATACAAGCAGGCGGCTTGGTTTCGATGGAGGAAGAAGGTTGCAGCGCATACGCAGAGCTTTGGCCTGGCTGGTCGCCGTGGTGTTGTTGCTGGTGGCGGTGCTGATGTTGTTTCTCGCGCTGTTCGACTGGAACCGTGCTCGGCCGCTGATCAACGAGCAGGTGTCGACGGCGCTGCAGCGGCCTTTCGCCATCGAGGGCGACCTGCGTGTGGTCTGGAGGCCCGAGGCCGGGGAACGGGGCTTGAGCGGCTGGCTGCCATGGCCGCATTTTTCTGCCGAGCAGGTGCGCCTGGGCAACCCTGAATGGGCGCAGGGCGACACCTTCGTCAGCCTCGACAGCGCGCGTTTTCGCCTGGCGCCGCTGCCGCTGCTGTGGAAGACGGTGAGCATTCCGAGCATCGAGCTGGGCACCGCCCTCGTCGATCTGCAGCGCCTGGGCGATGGCCGCGCCAACTGGAGCTTCGACCTCGGCAAGGACGCCGAGGCCGAGCCACGCGACGAGCCCGCGGCCTGGACCCTGGACATCGGCACCATCGCCTTCGCCAGGGGGCATGTTCAGCTCGATGACCGGAGCAGCAAGACGCGCCTCGAAGCCGTGGTGGAGCCGCTCGGCGAGCCGATTCCCTTTGCCGATATCGTCGGCAAGGGGGCTGCCGATCGGGCGGCGGCGCAGGACTATGCGTTCGCCTGGCGGACCAAGGGCGATTTCCGCGGCCAGCCGATAATCGGCGACGGCAAGGTTGGTGGCCTGCTGGCCTTGCACGATGCCTCGCTGCCTTTCCCGCTGCAGGCCGATCTGCGCATCGGCGCTACCCGTATCCGCGTCGCCGGCAGCCTGACCGACCCGCAGAACCTCGGCGCGCTGGACCTGCGCCTGCAGCTGTCCGGCAACAGCCTGAGCCAGCTCTACCCGCTGACCGGCGTGACCCTGCCCGACACGCCCGCCTACAGCACCGACGGCAGGCTGCAGGCGGACCTGCGCGACGCCGATGGTGCGATCTTCCGCTACCTCGATTTCAACGGGCGCATCGGCGCCAGCGACATTCATGGCGACCTGACCTTCGTCGCCCGCCAGCCGCGGCCCAAGTTGTCCGGCCAACTCACCTCCAATCAACTGCTGTTCAGCGACCTGGCGCCGCTGATCGGTGCCGACTCTGCCGCCGACAAGCGCAAGCGCGGCGAGCAGGATCGCCAGCCGGCGAACAAGGTGCTGCCCGTCGCGGAGTTTCGTACCGAGCGCTGGCGCACCATGGACGCCGACGTGCGTTTCGTCGGCAAGCGCATCGTGCACAGTGAGCAGCTACCCATCAGGAACCTCGACACCCATGTGCTGCTCAACGACGGCATGCTCAGCCTGGAGCCGCTGCGCTTCGGCATGGCCGGCGGCACGCTCGACGCGCAGATTCGCCTCAACGGTGCGCTCACGCCCATGCAGGGGCAGCTGCGCCTGAGCGCGCGCGAGCTCAGGCTCAAGCAGCTGTTCCCCACCTTCGCGCCGATGCAGACCAGCCTCGGCGCGCTCAATGGCGACGCCAGTCTCAGCGGCAGCGGCAATTCGGTGGCGGCCCTGCTGGGCGGTGCCAACGGCGAGCTGAAGATGCTGATCAACGACGGGGCGGTCAGCCGCGGGCTGATGGAGATCGCCGGGCTGAACGTCGGCAATTACCTGGTGGGCCGGCTGTTCGGTGACGAGGAGGTGAAGATCAACTGCGCGGCCGCCGACCTCGGCATCAAGCAGGGCCTGATGAGCACGCGCCTGTTCGTCATCGACACCGAGAACGCGGTGATCAAGGTCGATGGCAGCGCCAACTTCGCCAGCGAGCGCCTGGATTTCACCATCACCCCGGCGACCAAGGGCTTTCGCATCTTCTCCCTGCGTTCGCCGCTGTACGTGCGCGGGACCTTCAAGCAGCCGGCGCCGGGGGTGCAGGCGACGCCGCTGGCCCTGCGTGGTGCCGGGCTTGTGGCATTGGGCGTGGCGGTGGCGCCGGCGGCCGGTCTGCTGGCGCTGGTGGCGCCCAGCGCGGGTGACGAGCCGAGCCAGTGCGAGCCGCTGTTGCAGAAGATCCGAGGTGGTTAGCAGGAGGCATCGGAGCTGGATTTAGGGTGCGCTGCGCGCACCGATCTTCCCCAGCATTTGCTGCGCATGGCGCACCCTACCTCTGGGTGCGGGCCTTGAAGCTGCGCTCGATGGCCTCGATGCCGGGCTGATAGTCGTCCTGCTCGACCGCCTGCAGCGTCCAGGCCAGCACCCGTTCGGCGATGCGTTCGTGCTGCTGGCTCATGGCATTGACCCGCACCGGCAGAAAATCCAGCAACTGGGTATCGCCGAAGGTGGCCAGGCGCACCGCCGGCCAGCTCGCGCCGCCCTGTTCGCGCAGGGCATCGAATACCCCTTCGAGCAGCACGTAGGCAGTGGTCAGCAGCGCGTCGGGCGGGCCGGCCTCGGCCAGCAGTGCGCGCATCTGGCGGTGGCCGCTGGCGCGGCTGAACAGCTCGCCGTGATAGACGCTGACGCGGCCGTCGAAGCCGGCCAGCGCCGCGCGGAAACCGCGTTCGCGCGCCTGGCTGATCACCAGCTGCGGGCGTGCGCCGAGCAGGGCGATATGCCGCGGCGCCGGTTGCAGCAGGCTTTCGGTGAGGCGGCGGCCGGCCTGTTCGTCATCGCTGACCACCGAGCGGATGTGCTGAGGCGACAGCGCGCGGTCCACCGCCACCACCGGCAGGCCGGAGGCGACCAGCTCGGGGTACAGCGGATCATCCGCCGGCAGGCAGCTGGCGACGATCAGCGCTTCGCAGCGGCGTGAGCGGAACAGCTCCAGCAGCTGCCGCTCGCTGTCGGGGTCATCGTCGGAGCTGGCGATCAGCAACTGGTAGCCCGCGGCCCGCGCCTTCTGCTCCAGCAGCTTGGCCAGGCGCGCATAGCTGGGGTTCTCCAGGTCGGGGAGGATGAAGCCCAGGCAGCGGCTCTGTCCGCGGCGCAGGCTGGCGGCCTGCTGATCCGGCCTGTAGCCATGTTCCTGCACCACGGCCAGCACCCGCGCAACGGTTGCCGGGCTGATACGCCGGCGTTCGGCCTGGCCGTTGATCACGTAGCTGGCGGTGGTCACCGAGACCTGAGCCAGGCGGGCGATGTCGCTGAGTTTCACAGGCGCACCCTGTTGAAGAAAGGTTTTGGGCGGGGAGTCTAACCTGTCGTGACGACGACCGGGCTTCAAGGATCACCCATTATCGGCTAAGGTGCCAGTGCTTGATGAATCGTTTCAGCAAAACGCTTCATCGACTAGTCTGGAACCTGTTCCCCGCTCCGGGGCCGACGCGCAGCAGGCTGCGCGCAGGTTTCGCACCTACAACAATAAGCCGGAGGTACCCCATGCTCGAACTCGATGCCAGCCAGATCCAGATGGGCCGGGTTGCGGCGAACAAGGACGAAGCCCTGGCCATGCTCGGCGACGCGCTGGCCAGTGCCGGCCTGGCTACTGCGGCTTATCTCGAGGGCCTGCGGGCGCGCGAGGCCCAGGGGTCGACCTTTCTCGGTCAGGGCATCGCCATTCCCCATGGCACGCCGCAGACCCGCGATCAGGTGCTGCGCACCGGCGTATGCCTGATCCAGTTTCCCGCCGGCGTGGACTGGGGCAACGGCCAGCTGGTCCATCTGGCCATCGCCATCGCTGCCCAGTCCGATGAGCACCTGCATCTGCTGCAACTGCTGACCCGCGCCCTGGGCGAGGGGGATCTGAGCCAGGCGCTGCGCGAGGCGCGTGAGCCGGCGCAGATCCTCGAACTGCTGCAGGGCGCGCCGCAGGCATTGGCGCTGGACGGGCAACTGGTGGCCCTGGGGCAGCCGGCTGAAGACTTCGACGAATTGCTCTGGCAGGGCGCGCGCCTGTTGCGCCAGGCCGGTTGCGCCAGCAGCGGCTTCGCCCTCGGGCTGGCGCGTGGCGAACCGCTGCCGCTGGGCGACGGCCTGTGGTGGCTGCACAGCGAGGCCAGCGTCGAGCGGCCGGGGCTGGCCTTCGTCACCCCGGCGCAGCCGCTGAGCTTTCGCGATGAGGCGCTGCGCGGCCTGTTCTGCCTGGCCAGCCAGGGCGAGGCGCATCGACAGGCGCTGGAGCGGTTGTGCGACGTATTGATCGGCGGGCGCGCCGCTGCGTTCAGCGAAGCCAGCGACAGCCGCCAGGTGATCGAGGCGCTGGGCGGCGAGGTGCCGCCGGACTGGCCGAGCCTGGCGCTGCCGCTGCTCAACGCCCATGGCCTGCATGCCCGCCCGGCCAAGGTGCTCAGCGAACTGGCGCAAGGTTTTGCCGGCGAGATTCGCGTGCGCCTGCAGGGCGATGCGGGCGCCGGGGTCTCGGCC